>CAYYII010000011.1:2810-12020 GCA_964471445.1 uncultured Gammaproteobacteria bacterium | reverse complement strand
CAGAAGTGCTTTCGCGACGGTGATCCACGGACGCTGCTTCCTCGGAAGCACGGCGGGCGGTTGATCCATAAAGAGATGATGGGAAATGCAAAACCGTCGATGCTAGCCGTTTATCGAAGGTTGGCGGACGTGTTCCACCCCTCTGTTGACGCAAGAACGGGCCTTTTCTTTCTGTTGGATGCTTGGCTTCCAGGCGGGATGATGAGGCCTAGCGCGCGGAAGCTATTTCGCGTCGCTCGACATGTCCGTATACAGCGTCTTTCCGATTTTTTGGAGCAGGCTCTTCAATGTTTCAAAGTCGGCACCTTCGGTGAAAATGCAAAAGCTGAACGGGCCGTTTTTCGCGTACGCGATGCCACACTCATGGAGTTCTCGATACTGAAGCGCGCCCTTCTCGTCATAGACGCTGCGTTCGCCGTATTTTTCGGCGATCGGCACGTCTTTGGGCACGACGGCCCGGATGCCGTCCTCGAACGTCGATTGAGAAAAGAGCGAGAGGGATTTCTCGGAAGATTCCCGGCTCAAGTACGAAGAGTTGTAGAGGGTTCGGAAAATGGAGGCGAAGCTCTTCGATGTCACGAAATCGCGGTTACCCATCATGTCCTGCTTCGGAATCCTGATGCCGAGATCAAGCATGATGCGTTCGAGAAAACCCGTCTCGATATTTTCATACAGCAACAGGGTCGCGTTGTTATCGGAATATTTGATCATCCGCTCAAGCAGATTTCCGACGGAATACTGCTGTCCGTTGATCAGCTGCGTGCGGACGTCAAAAGATTGCATTTCCTGATTCGCGTTCAGGTCTTCTTCGCCGAGATAGGTCAGGTTTTTCGCAAGCACGTTCGGATCAACCTCGGCGTATTTTTCATACGCCATGAGCAGCGGAATTTTCAGAAGCGATGCCGGGTCGAAAAGCTCCATTTCGTTGATCGCGACATACCGGAGGGTCGTCAAATCCCGGGAAAAAACGGAGATGCGTTTCGCCCGGCCGTCCTTCAAGGCTTCCTCGACGATGGACCGAACTTCTTCTTCGGCGTGCCGTGTGCGGCCGATGGTCGCTTCCAGCGTTTCGCAGTCGGGTTCGGGATTCACGAAGCGATACTGCGTCGCGCATCCCTTGACCCCGTGCGGTCGGCCAGGATGGAACGTCGGTCCCCAGACGAAAAAGCCAGCTCCGAGCCCGAGGCAGGCGGAGAAGATGAGACCGTAAAGTTTGTTCTTTGCTCCCAGACGCTCTTGAATCAGAGGTGAACTGAAGCGCGGCGTTCTTGGGGTAAGGATACTCCGGTCAACGCCGTCTCAGCAAATACAGGATGCAACATCTCTTTAAGATCCGGACACTTTCCACTCCTATGCGCGGATTTTTTCGCTCTACGCCCGCAACACGCGCAAACGTGCTGGTGCCGTTCGCGCTCTTCTCGCTTGCTTTCGCTTGCCTCTCGTTTTCAGTCCGGGATGCGTCTGCTGCGGAAGTTCCCAACCTTGTTCCTAACGCCTCGCTCGAGAGCGCAGAGGGCGCTCATCCGACCTCCTGGGCGCCCGGGAGGTGGGGGAAAAACGCGGCCGTCTTTCATTACCCGGTTTCAGGTATCGATGAAGGCAAGGCCGTTGAAGTCGAGATCACGCAGTATGCGAGCGGCGACGCGAAATGGTACTTCTCCGAGGCGCCCGTCATCGGGGGAGCGACGTACGTATTCTCCGACCAGTATCAAAGCTCGATCGAAAGCTTCGTGACGGTGCAATACCGCTTGTCGAACGGAACGAACGCCTGGGTCGATATCGGAACGCCGGGCGCTTCTGCCCAGTGGCAGATGTTTCAGGCGGAGTTCACGGCGCCGGCCAATGCCACGCATCTCACCGTTTTTCATTTGATCAAATCCGTCGGGGCACTTCGGCTGGACAATGCTGCGCTGCATCAGCAAGAATCTTCGCCCGGTGGATCCTTGATCCCGAATCCTTCATTGGAGATTGCGTCAGGATCCTCTCCGTCTTCTTGGGCGTCCGGGCGGTGGGGAACGAACACGGCGGTCTTTCGGTATCCCGTCTCCGGCATCGATGGCGCCAAAGCTGCGGAAGTCGAGCTGACGCAGTACGCGACCGGCGACGCGAAGTGGTATTTTTCGGAGATTCCGATTGAAGGCGGCGCGACCTACGCGTTCTCCGATCACTATCAAGCCTCGGTCGGAACGTTCGTGACGGTGCAATACCGCTTGTCGAACGGAACGAATGCCTGGGTCGACATCGGTGCGCCGGCGGCCTCCGCTTCCTGGCAGACATTGCAAAAAACGTTCACGGTGCCGATCAACGCCACGCATCTGACGATCTTCCATTTGATCAAAGCGGTCGGAACGTTGCGCGTCGACAAGTATGCGCTGGCCAAACAGAACACGCCCCCGAACTTTTTTACAGAAGGATTCGTCTCGATTGATTTTGACGACGGCTGGAAGACTTCCTATCAAAACGCCCTACCGATTCTCGAGGCGGCGGACTTCAAAAGCACGCAATACGTGATCACCGGACGCTTCTCGTTTCCCGGCTACGTGAATCAGTCCGAAGTCCTGGATATGTTCCGCAGGGGCCACGAAATCGGCGCGCATACGAGAACGCATCCGGACCTCACCGCGCTCTCCGACAGCGAACGTCAAGCGGAAATTTCCGGATCCCGTCAGGATCTCTTGAACCTCGGCATCACGCCGGTTTCGGGCTTTGCCTATCCGTTCGGCGCGTATAACGCATCGTCCACGCCGATCGTCCGGCAAGCCGGTTTCCTGGGTGCGCGCACGTCCGACGGCGGCTTCAACGACAAGTCCGGAAACGTTTGGTTGCTGAAGCGCCAAGCGGTTGAAGCGGGGACGACCGTTGCGCAGGTGAAGGCCTGGCTCGATCAGGGCCGCGCGCAAAAGCTCTGGCTCATTCTCGTCTTTCATCGCGTCGACGCGAGCGGAGAGTCCACTGCCATCACGCCGCAGCTCTTCCAGCAGATCGTCGATGAGATCAAAACGAGCGCTATGCCCGTTCGCACGGCCTCCCAAGGTATCCAGCTGATGTCATTGTGACGGCCTACGCGACGCGTGCAAGAAGTGTGAGCATGTCCGGCCGCACGTGTCCCAAAGCGATTTCAGCGCGCACCTGTTCTTCCGTCACGGCGCCGGCGGCAAGTGCGTCTTTTAACAAGCGAAGAAAAAAGTCCTCGATCTTCTTATCGGGGTGGGATTGATAATGGCTCGGGTACGCGCCGCGCAGACGCGCGATCCATTCGCGCGGGATCATGCTGAACAGCTTTTTCATCGGTGGCCGGGTGAAGTCGATCTTCAATCCGGTTTTCCAGGGTTGCGTCAGGCGATTCGTCGTGTGGAGGAGCTTCGTTTCCGGACGGATTTCATCCCAGCTGTTCCATTCCGGCTCCAAGTCGTCGACCTGTTCGCGCTTCAGCGTCATCCAGTCTTCATAGGCGATCCGGCCGGCGGCGAGATCGTCCAGGATTTTTTTCATATTCCAATGCTTCAGTTTGGCGCAGTCGAGCAGCATCACGCTCGTGTCCCACGCACCGCGTTTCGGGCGGGCCGCAAGCGATTTTCCATGCAGGTCGCGCGCGAAGAGTTCGCCGACGTCGGAGAGCGCGAAGATGTCCGGATCGATGACCATGGCGCGTCCTTCGAAGCCCGCCAGTTCTGGCGCCATGAATGCGGCCAAGGTGAACGATTGGAGATCGTTCAGATCATAGGTGACCCGCTGTTCGTGGCGCGCATAGGTCTTGCCGACGAACGCTTGAAATAGCGGCAGATCTTCCACGATCATGAACTGCACGTCGACTTGTTCCGGGTGCGTCGCCGTGTCCAAAATCGCATGCTTTCCAAGCATGGCGCCGAGGATCTGTTTGCGATTCGTTCGGATGAAAACGCGCATCATAAAAGGGGATTCGAGGCCTTGACTTTGGCTCTATTATATGGTTATCTTCGGGCATCCTTGCACCTTCGTCAACAACCGACCCGACCCGGAGGATCACTCATGCTCAAGCCCGCCACGCCGATCCATGTCCAGGTCGGTAATGTCAAGTTCGGCAACGACCTGCCACTCGCGTTGATCATCGGTTCCGATTCGCTCGAGTCGATGGAGAACGCCATGTACACCGCGGATCAGCTCGTGCGGATCTGCGGCAAGCTGGGGATCTCCTTCGTCTACAAGGGCTGCTTCGACAAGTCGCAGCGCACGTCCGTGGAGAACTGGCGAGGCATGGGCTGGCACGGCAGGGGCGATTCGTCCGAGCTGACGTCGCTCCAGCGTCTCGAACAGGCGCTGCCGATTTACCAGCGCATCAAGGACACGTTCGGTGTACCCGTCACCACGGATTTCTCGAAGATCGAGGAAGCCAAGATGATGAGCGGCATCGTCGATCTCTACCAGATCCAAGCGCGTCTCTACCGCATCACGGATGATCTGGTCGCCGCGAGCAGCTACGGGCCCGCGGTGAACATCAAGCGCGGCCAGGGCGAACCTCCGGCCGGCGTGAAGAGCGCGATCGGGAAGGTCGAGTCGACGGGCAACCGCAACATCCTCCTGACCGAGCGCGGCAGCTCGTTTGGTCACGAGGATATCGTCGTCGATCCTCGCCTGCTCTGGCAGCACCACCAGTACGGCTACCCGGTCGTCCTGGATGCGTCGCACCCGTGCCAGAGGCCCTCGGCGGCCGGCGGCAAGTCGGGCGGCGACCGCACGCTGAGCCCCCCGCTCGCGCGCGCAGGCGTCGGCGTCGGCGTCGCCGGGATCTTCATGGAAGTGCACCGCGATCCGGACAACGCACCGGTCGACGGTCCACACTCGATCCGACTCGACGACCTCGAGAAGATCCTCCTGTCGTTGAAAGAGCTCGACGAGGTCACCAAGCGCCACCTCTGGCGCTAGCCCCCCCCTTTCAGCCTTGCTGCCGGGGGTCTTTTTTTATACGCTGAGCGGGATATGCTTACCTCGATCAAAAAACGGGTACCTAAACCGCTTCTCCAGCTTTATCACTGGGCGTTGGCGCATTTGGCCGCCGCCTGGTACGCCTGGCCGTCGCGCCGCCTGATCGTGATCGGCGTCACGGGCACGAACGGCAAGACGACCGTCGTGAACCTGATCGCGCGCGTTTTGGAGGAAGCGGGCGAGAAGGTCGGGCTGACGTCGACGGTCAACTTCCGCATCACGGGCAAAGACGTCCTGAACGACAAAAAAATGACGATGCCCGGACGCTTCTTCCTCCAGAAGATGCTGCATCGCATGGTGGAAGCGGGTTGCCGCTACGCGGTCATTGAAACCTCGTCGCAGGGCCTCGATCAATTCCGCCATCTCGGCATCGACTACGACGTCGCCGTCTTTACGAACCTCACGCCGGAACATATCGAAGCTCACGGGGGCTTCACGAATTACAAGAACGCCAAGTTGAAATTGTTCCGCCACCTCGCGAAACGAGATCGCAAGACGATGTCGATGCGCGGCGACGTGAAAAAAACGATCGTCGCGAATCTCGAATCGGAACACGCTTGGGACATGCTCGATGCGTCCGCTGACAAGAAGTACGGATTCCTGGCGGACGGCGCCGAAAAGCCGGCCGGAAACGCGGCCTGGCCGATGGCGATCGTAAAAGCGCTCGATGTGCGGCTCGCGCCGGAGGGCTCAAGTTTCGTCGTGCGCGAGACGCGTTTCAATCTTAAGATGCCGGGCCGTTACAACCTGCTGAACGCTTTGGCGGCGATTTCCGTCGGCTTGTCGCAAGGCATCCCGCTCGAAACGATGGCGAGAGCACTTGCGAAAGTCGATAACGTGCCCGGACGTTTTGAGCGTATCGACGAGGGGCAAGATTTCACGATGATCGTGGATTACGCCCCGGAGCCGGAATCGCTTCGCCAGCTGTACGCGGCCGTCGAGCGCCTCCCGCACCAGAGGATTCTTCACGTACTCGGATCCGCGGGCGGCGGCCGCGACGTTGCGCGCCGTCCGGTCCTCGGACGCCTCGCGGGAGAAAAAGCGGATATCGTGATCGTGACGAACGAAGATCCGTATGATGACGATCCCCGCATGATCATCGAACAGGTCGCGGCGGGCTCCGTTGAAGCCGGAAAAAAAGAAGGCGAGACGCTTTTTAAGATCGACGACCGGCGCGAGGCGATCGCCAAAGCGATCGAGACGGCCGTTGCGGGCGATGTCGTGCTGTTGACCGGCAAGGGCGCGGAGCAAGCGATCGTCGGACGCGGCGGCAAGATGACGCCGTGGGACGAGCGCGCGGTCGCCCGCGAGCTGGTGCGTCGTCGCCTCGGCAGGCTACAATGAGGCCATGAACCTCGAAAGACGGCTCGGCCTCAGAGATGACGAAACGCTGCTTTCCATCGTCCGGCGCGCGCCGGTCACCTTGATCGTTCCGATGTGTTTCGCCGTCGGCTTGATCCTCGCGCCGCTGGTGTTTCTCGTCCCGCTTTTGCGCCTTGGACTCTTCGGTCAGGCCTTGATCGGCTTGTCGGCCTTGATCGGCATCTCGATCGGAACCCGCGTGCTGCTCGATCGCCAAGCGTCTTTTCTGGCAGTGACAGATCGCCGCCTGATCCTGGTCCGCCAGCACGGCCCCTTCGATCGTCACGTCACGGAGCTTCCGTATTCGCGCATTCAGCGCGTCTCGTATCGCGTTTACGGGCTGATCCCGACGTTGACGCGCCACGGCACGCTGATCATCGAATCCGCCGGCAACGAGGAGCCGCTTTCGGTTGATCGCGTCTCGCACCCGGCGCGCACCCAGGACCTGATCAACGAATTGATGAGCGGCGCGCATGACGCGTTCGGCGGCATGCTGCATTCCGTTTCCGGACTCACGGCGACCCAGCTCAGCCAGCTGAAGTCGGAAGTCGACCGCACGCTCAGCCGCCTTTCTCCCGAAGAACGCTCGTGATAGCATGCTCCGTATGCGCAAGAAGACCTCCGTACGCGCTCCACGACGCTTCGGTTGGCTGTTCGCAGGCCTGATCGTGGCCGCTCTTGCGGCAGGTATTGGTTTCGCGCGCGAAGCCCTTCGGGCCCGGCAGATCGATCGAGAGATCCAAGCGCTCAAAGACGAAGCCGATAGCTTGCGCGTGCGGAATTTCCAAGTCTCTTCGCTTCAGGCTTCGCTCGAAAGCGGCGAGTTTCTCGAACGGGAAGCGCGCATGAAGCTCGGCCTCCAACGAGCCGGAGAACGCGTCGTGGTCTTGCGGAAAGACGCGCCTCTGTCCGAAAAAAACGCTTCCCAAGATGCTCGCGTCGCCGTCGAATGGTCGAATGCAAAAAAATGGTGGACGTATTTCGCTGATCCGCACGCTTTCGCCGACTATGCCCGTTCCGCCCATCCCACCCAAGAATCCGCAGCCCCTCATCCATCACGGTGAGCCGCCCGTTTCCCGCCGCCGCCTGTATGGGCTGATCGGCGGCGCGGTCGCGGTCTTTCTTTTGGTGTTCGGCTTCGGCCTCTATCGATATAATTGGCACGGCGGCGTGACGCAGCTCGTCACGACGGTCTTGCCGTACCCGGCAGCGATCGTCGAAGGGCGGATCATCCGCTACTCCGAATATCAAGACGACGTGAACGTCCTCCAGCGTTTTTACGAGGCGGAACGCGGCCGCGCCGCCCAAGGCTCCGTCTTTCCGACCGAGGCCGAGATCAAGGCTCGCGTCCTTGACCGCCTCATCAAGGATCAGCTCGCGTTCGTCCTGGCGGACCGCTATCACGTCGTCGTCACGTCTGAGGATGCCCGGAGCGCGTACGAGACGACGATTCTCGATCAGTCCGCGCTCGGCACGTCGACCGGCAAAGCCAAAGCGGAAGCGCAAGCCGCCGATACGCTGGATAAGATGTACGGCCTCCGCCCTTCGGAATTCAAAAATCGCGTGCTGCATCCGTTCCTCGTGCGGCAACGGCTTGAGACGGCGATTCAAAACGACGAGGCACTGAACGCTGAGAAGAAAAAGAAAGCCGAAGCGGCTTTGGCCGAATTGAAAGCCGGCAAGGCTTTCAAGGACGTAGCGATGGCCTACAGCGAAGATACCAACGTCGCGGCCACGGGCGGCGAGCGCGGCATGATCGGGCGCGGCTTGCTGGCGCCAGACGTCGAAGCCGCCGCCTTCGCCCTGAAGCCGGGGGAGACGAGCGGCGTCGTGAAAAGCCCCCTTGGCTACCATGTGCTGCGCGTCACCGATCGCCAGGAGATCAACGGCCAGATCACGCGCGTGCAGTTGGAGGAAATCCTGGTCCGCCCGATCCAGATCGACGACTATTTGGAAGCCCAGAAGAAGACAGCCTCGATCACTGTCTTCGTCCATTGAACATTTCGAGGGCCTCCGGTACCCTTGACGCGCGCCGGTTCCCGCGGGTATCGTACATCGGTAGTATGCGACCTTCCCAAGGTTGAGAGACGGGTTCGATTCCCGTTACCCGCTCCATGCCACCTTAGCTCAGCCGGTAGAGCAGTGCTTTCGTAAAGCAAAGGTCCGGGGTTCGATTCCCCGAGGTGGCTCCAAAAAAACCTGACGATTGTCAGGTTTTTTTGCATTCGCCAAAGCCGTGCGATGGCATGTGGTATACTGTCCCCATGATCCGCCTGAAGAACGTCTCGAAGATGTACGGTCCCGACATCGTCGGGGTGAAGAATGTCAATGTGCACATTCGCGCCGGCGAATTCGTCTCGATCGTCGGCCAAAGCGGCACGGGCAAGTCCACGCTCGTGAAGCTTTTGATCGCCGAGGAAAAGCCGACGGGCGGCTCGATCCAGATCGGCGGCTGGGAGATCGGCCGGATCCGGGACAAGGACGTGCCGGGCCTCCGCCGCCAGATCGGCGTCGTCTTCCAGGACTTCAAATTGCTTCAGAAAAAAACCGTCTACGAAAATGTGGCCTTCGCGCTCGAGGTCGCTGGCGTCTCGGGTCGCCGCATCCGCGAAGTCGTGCCGCACGTCTTGCGCATCGTGAATCTCTCCGGCAAGGAGGCGCGCTATCCGGAACAGCTCTCCGGCGGCGAGCAACAGCGCGTCGTTATCGCCCGCTCGCTCGTCCATCGGCCGAAGCTGATCGTCGCCGACGAGCCGACGGGCAACCTTGACTCGATCCATACTGGCGAAATCGTCGACATCTTCCGCAAGATCAACGAGTTCGGCACGACGGTCGTGATGGTCACGCATAACCGCGAGATCGTGAACGCGCTGCGCAAGCGCGTGC
>CAYYII010000011.1:0-2800 GCA_964471445.1 uncultured Gammaproteobacteria bacterium | reverse complement strand
GTCGCTGATCACGAAGAAGGCAAGTACCTCATTTAAAGGTATGTTCGTCTCAAGCATTCGCGTCATCAAATTCGCGCTCAAGGATTTTTGGAGGAATCTGGGCTTGTCGCTCATGACGATCTCCATCCTGGTTTTGACGTATTTGTCCTTGAACTTGCTCGTCATCGTCAACTTTTTCACGGACGCCGCCATCCGCGTGGTCGAGAATCGCGTCGATATCTCGGTCTACTTCGGCCCTGACGTTTCGGATGATCGCATCCTGGCCGTCCGCGGCGATCTCACCTCGCTGCCGGAAGTGAAAGCGGTCGAATTCCTTTCGCGCGACCAGGCCCTCGAGCAGTTCAAGCGGACGCACGCCGACGAGCCGGCGATCCTCGAAGCCTTGCAGGAAGTGGGGGAGAATCCGCTCGGTGCGGTCCTGGTCGTCAAAGCGAAAGACACCGCGAGCTACGGCCCGATTTTGGAAGCCCTCGAAAGCCCATCAATCAAGAGCCTTGTGGCCGACAAGACGGTCGAGGACCACCGCGCGCTTATTGAGCGGCTGACGCTCATCACGAGCAAGGTCCAGCGCGCGGCTTTAGGCTTGAGTCTGGTCTTCGCGCTCATTTCGCTCCTCATCGTGTTCAACACGATCCGTGTTTCGATTTACATTCATCGCGAAGAAATCGCGATCATGCGCCTTGTCGGCGCCTCCAGCAATTTCGTGCGTATCCCGTTCCTGATCGAAACCCTGCTCTTTAACCTCTTGGCGCTCGGTCTCGTGGCCGCCGCGGTCTTTCCGACGCTCGGCGTCATCGAACCGGCCGCGCGCACATTCTTCGACGCCGACGTAGCGATCGGAGGCTACTATCGCGCGTATTGGCTCCGGATTTTCGGCTATCAATTGGGCGCTGTCGCCGCGTTGAGCCTCATCGCGACCGGGCTCTCGATGCGCAGGTATTTGAAGAAATAAAAAACCGCGACTAGGGCGGAAGGCCCGCTTCGCGGAGAACGATCAGAAGCTCGTCGGTCTTCGGTCGTCCCGGACAGATCTCGTCAGCCAGCCGTTCGAGGAGGGCGCGGTTCTGTTCGACGAACGCGCGCTCTTCGGCCGTGCTGCTGGCGCGCCAGAGCATGTTCGCGATCGTCTTACGGGAATCGGGCGTCACTCGGACGTATCGACCGGCCGTTTCCATCGGCTGCCTGGGCGGTTCGATGACGTAGGGAGCCAATGACGCGGAGTCCAGTACGCGCTCGACTTCGTAGACGATATCCCTTTCATCGTGGAGTCGGATCTGAGGAGCGAGGACGCTGTGGCAGCGATCACTCATGCTCATCTCGGCGGCGACGGCGTCGAAAGCGTCGTTGTGCTTTTTGGCGTCATCGATGCTGAACACGTGGACGTCAAGATCCTTCTCGAAGGACTTGAGGATGATTCGATAACTCTCCGATTTCGGCTGGTGGCCGACGAAGAGCTGCCAACGGATCGGCAAGTCATGCCGAAGAAGAAAAAACATGACGCGCATCGCCAGGAAGCTGGAACGCGCCGTCACGATATCCTGCGACTGGTGCAGCTGCCCGCACAAGCGGGCAAGCGGCAGCCACGGCCCATCTTCCAGAATCTGGGTAATGAGCCGCTCTTCGTATTGAAAGTACTTCGCGACGTCGAACTTCAAGCGGGTGAAGACGTCTTCACTTCGGCCGGAAACCAGCACGTGGTCGACGTCCCAGATGACGTGCACCTTCTTGCCGGCTTTGAGAAGCCGCCGCATGCGCCATTCCGTTAGGCGGACCATCGCTTGGCAGCGGAGAATTTCCTTGGCCGTGCTGGGTTGAAAGGACATGGATCCTCCTCGTCCTTGCGGACGGCTAGACTGTAGCGATGAAAAAACCGCCGGTCAATGGACCGGCGGATTGGCATCGAACGCGATCTCGCGGACATGGATACGCCAGCCGTCCGGATCTTGGACGATCACGGAACGGAGGCTCCGCTCCTGATCGTAGAACTTGATCGGATCGCGATCGAGATCCATTTCGGCGCAGATCGCGATGATTGTTTCGAAGTCGACGACGTCGACGAAGATCCGCCGGTCTTTCGAAGGATACGTCATGACGGCCGTGCTCTTGGCGGGATAAAACTCCCAAAGGAACGTTCCGAAATCCACGGAGTAGTGGACGGGGCAGCCAGGGTGATCTTCCCGCTTGAGGACGTATCCGAGCGCTTCGTAGAAACGCTTCGTACGTTCCAGGTTTTGCACGTGAATGACCTCGATCGTTTTCGGCTGCATCGGCGCCTCCGAGGTGGGGATGCGTGTACCGTAAACGGAAACGGCGGTGTCGTCAAAGAAAAAGAAAAACCTCGCGCAAGAGGGCGCGAGGGAGGTTCAGGGCTTCTGTTCGACCGGCGGCGGGGACGCGGGCGCGGCCGACGAGCCGATCTGGAGATTGTCGAAGTTGGTCAGCGTCACCACGGTCAGGCCGCTGTCGATGAAGGTGAGCTCGACCGTATCGTCCGGCTGCGTGATCGGAAGCTCGTACGAGATCTGGCTCCCGCCTGCGAAGATGTGCGTCTGACCTTCGACGTAGAGGTAGTAGGTGACGTTCTCGCCTTGCGTTTTCGATCCGATGCGCAGGAGCTTGGCCGTGATCGTCTGGCGGTGGCTCGAGGCGTCGATGTCGGAACTGGTGCCCGACTTGGCGAGCTCTTGTTCGTAGATCTGCATCGCCTCCTCGAACGAGCTGCCGATCGCGACCTTCTGCGGGTCCGCGATGCTCACGATCGCCACGCCTTGATACGTGTGGTTCTCGCCGAGCAAGGGGA
>CAYYII010000010.1:0-12294 GCA_964471445.1 uncultured Gammaproteobacteria bacterium | reverse complement strand
GCACGCATGCCTCCGAAAATGGCCTATAAACAGGTGCAGTGTACTGTTTTTTTAAAAAATGTCAATCCGCGTCTTCCTCCCCCGCTTTAAGGAACAGACCGAAGCAGGCGCCGGTCAGCAGAATGCCTGCATAGAGATCAAACGGATAGTGATCGAAGCAGCCGACGATCAGGATGACGATCGGCAGGGTGGCGGTGACGGCGATCATCGGCGACGAAGCCCGGCGCATCAGCCAAAGCGCGGCGAACCACCAGGTGAAGACGAAGCCGAGCAGGACTGCGAGGCCAAAAAATCCGAGTTCGACGCCCACGAGGAGTGGCACGAAATGCGGGGGCTGCAGAGCATAGGGATCGTCCGGCCTGCCGAGCGACAAGTACGCGGTCGGGAGATAGTTGCCGATGCCGACGCCGGTCGCGAAATATTTCAGAAACATATCGGTGCCGTCGGTCGCGGAAGCCACGCGTTCGGAGATTGAGCGAGATTCAAGGCGTCCGTGAAACGAAAGGCGCGTCGAGAGCATCGGCAGGGCGAAGAGGCCGACGCATACGGCTCCGCCCAACGCGGCAAGCAAGAGCGGCGCGACCTTGCGGCGCATGTCGCGCGTCGAAGTCGCGCGCGGAAAGAGGAGGGCTATCAGGACGGCGCATGCGGCGGCGAGCCAGGCGGAACGCGAAAAGGACGCGACAAGGCCGGCACCAAGAACGAGGGCGGCGGCAAACAAGGCAGGACGAGCGCGCCGTGCCTGCATGCCGAGCGCGAGGCAAGCGACAAGCCCCGCCGCGGCATACCCGCCTAGGATGTTCGGGTGCGGCAGTGTCCCGTAGGCGCGGAGAAAACGCCCGGAGGCGTTTTCGATCACGGCGACGCCGGCATCCTGCGCGGAGTGAGCCGAGATACCGAGCCATGTCGAGGCGAAGGATGTTTGCGTGAAAAATTGCCAGAGGCCGAACGCGGACGTGAGCGTCGCGCCGAGCACAAACGCCCGAAGCGAGGACGCGAGCGACGCATCAGAAACCCACAGCAGGTAGGCGAGAGCGAAACCCTCGCAGAGATGAATCAGTGTGAAGAGCGCGCCGGTCGTGTCATAAGCCCAGAAGACGGAGATGAACGCGTAGATCGGCAAAAGCGCCGCGAGATCGAGCCAGAGCGGCGCCCCGGCTTTGCGCGGCTCGCATTCGACCGCGATCGATAACAGATGGAGGGTGATCGCGACAATCAGCAGGAAGTCCAGCGCGAAAAGCGCCGTGGTGCCTTGCTCCCACGGGACGCCGAACAGTGACGCAGTTTCCTTGATATACCGAGCTTGCCAGGGCAAGAGCGCGATGAGAAGCAGCGTGAGGCGGTCACGCCAGAGCGCGAATTCCATAGGTATCGACATGCCGCTCAAGAGTAAGAGTGTCGTCGTTCGCGTTTCCACGAGACAGACTCTCCGCTTCGCTCAGGATGACAGCTAATTTTTTTCTAAACGCGTCGCGGATTTCAGCGCGGCGGTCGCGGTCGTGGAACTTCAGGACCGTATCGCTCAGCACGACATCAGAGCCAGGCCTCCCAGCGGCAGCGCGGAGGCCCGCCGGCATCCAGGCAAGCTGCGCCTGCTTGGCCCAGCGTTCGAGCCGGTCTCCACTGAGGCGATCGATCGTGCCTTCGACGACGCGTTTCTCGAACAAGAAACGGGGCGACAGCGCGCGCCGAGACGACGGGGCCTGGACGCGCGTTTCGGGCAAGAGAGCGCGAAGCCAGTCGTTTTCGGCATAGGAGCGGCGCGCGATTCCTTCTTCGTCATACACCGGACAGAGGTCGTGCAGCCAATGTGCGAGATAGACGTCGTCTTCGATCGCCAAAGGCCGCACGTTCACGGCGTCGGCGGTGACGAAAAAGCTGAGGCAGATGCGGTCGGCCGATTCCGTTTCGGTCGGACGGACGCGCAAGAGCGCGGCCAGGCCGGTGACGAAGAGGCGGGTCGACCAGACGCGGCCCGGCGCCGTGACCAGGTACACGTCGATGTCGCTGTCGGCGCGCGCGTTCGAACGCGCGAGCGTATTGCAGACGAAAACGGCGCGCAAGAAGGGAGCGTACCTCGCGAGACGCAGAAAGCGCCGCACCCGCTTATATTTCTTCTCCGCCAAGGCATACCGGGATTTCCGGATATCCACGATCGCTTCGCGTGCGGGTAAAAAATGGAATCCGGCCGAAGAGTCGATGATCCCCATACGCCGAGCCTCGGCAAGAGCACATTCAACGTCCTCGAAAGAAGCCCGAGGGCCTTCCGCCGCCGGCAAGGCGAAGTAGATCTCTTGCGTCGTCAGAGGCACATCGAAACCGTCGTGATACACGAGCGCCGCCAGCACCCCCTCCAAGAGCGGCTTCATGCTTCGACGTTGGAAACGAGCCCGATCGCTTTCGCCCTCGCGAGCTCCATTTCTTTCTCAACATTGTCGTCCACCGTCATTTTCTCCGCCGTGATCGACAGCACCTGTTCGCGCGTGATCAGGAGCGGATGCGGTAGGACGCGCGAGGTCAGGCCTTGCGGGCGTACGCGCCAGCGCAAGACAGCCTGGGTCTCGCAATCCAAATCAAAACCCATCACGCGCCCAAGCTTGGTGCCGCTTTTGGTTTCGACCGGTAGTTTCAGGAGTTTTTTCTCGTCGATGAAAGACATGGGAAAACAAAACAACGGTTCCAGCATAGCTCGGAACCGTTGTTTCTTCCAGCCCTTCCACATCCATCAGCACCGTTGTTACGGCTTCTTCTTATTCTTAAAGGCGAGGTGCTGCTGGAGAATCATCGCCAGGTTCGTGAACAGCCAGTAGAGGGTCAGGCCGGCCGGCAGCTTCCAACCGATGAAGAGCGTCATCGCCGGCATCATGTACATCATCTGCTTGTTCATGATCGCCATCGTGTCTTCGTCCTTGCTGGCTTCCGTGTGAACCTTTACGTCCTTGCGCTGCATCATCCTCGCTTGCCAGAACTGCGCGGCGGCGGCGAGGATCGCGATCACGATCGCCGGCTTCGACAAATCCAGGAAGCCGATCGAAATCGTCGAGATCGTGCCGGGATTCGGCACGAAAGAATAGAGCGCGCTCAGGCCTTCCGACTTGAGGCCGGCGGACAAGACGCGATAAAGGGCGATGAAGAGCGGCAGCTGGATCAGGAGCGGCAAGCACGAGGAGAGCGGGCTCACCTTGTGCTCCGCGTAGACGGCCATCATCGCTTTCGCCTGCTCCTCCTTGTTGTCCTTGTACTTCTGTTGGACCTCCTTGATCTTCGGCTGGATCTCGAGCATCGCCTTCTGATTAGAAAGCGACTTGTGCGTGAGCGGCCAGAGCGCCCCGCGGACGAGAAGCGTCAGGGCGAGAATCGCCAAGCCGAAATCATGGAACAGGACGTCGTAGAGGCCGACCAAGAGGTTCAAGATCGGCTGGTAGAGCAGGGCGTGATAGATCGCAAGCATGAAGGCGGGTTATGCCGGTATTCTACTCGCCTTTCTCGGCGGACGGAACGTCTGTGCCTTTCGAAAGCGAATCCATTTCTTCGGTCACCTCTTCGGCGATTTCGTCCGGTTTGGCGACTTCTTCTTTCGGCGCCTCTTCTGACGCGGCGGCGATCACGCCTTCGTTCACGTCCATGACGTTGATTTTCCAGCCGGTCAGGCGGGAAGCGAGGCGGACGTTCTGCCCGCCCTTGCCGATCGCGAGCGACAGCTGATCGGCGTCGGCGCGGACGGTGGCGATGCGGTTCGTCTCATCGAGATCGACCGCTTTGACCTTCGCGGGGGCGAGCGCCTTAGCGATGAAGACGGCCGGATCGGCGTCATGCAGGATGACATCGACTTTTTCCATGCCGCCGAGTTCGCTGATGATCGTCTGGATGCGCGTGCCGCGCTGGCCGATGCAGGAGCCGATCGGATCGATGTTGGAATCTTCCGACGACACGGCGACCTTCGAGCGCGAACCGGCTTCGCGGGCGACCGAATGGATCAGGACCGCGCCGCTCGCGACTTCCGGAATTTCGGTCGTGAAAAGCTTGCGGACGATGTCGGGATGCGCGCGGCTCACGATGACCATCGGGCCGCGGGTCGTCATGGTGACGGAGTTGACGTAGACCTTGATCCTCGCGCCAGGAGCGTAGTTTTCGCTCTGGATCTGCTCTTCCGGAGGCATGGTAGCCATGACGCGTCCGAGGTCGACCAGCACCATGCGACCTTCCTTGCGAGAGACGATGCCGTTCACGATCTCGCCTTCGCGGCCCTTGAATTCGCCGAAGACGTTTTCGCGCTCGGCTTCACGGAGCTTCTGGATGATGACCTGCTTGGCGGTCTGCGCGGCCATGCGCCCGAAATCGCCCGGAACCTCGAGTTCCATGCGGAGCGTTTCGTTCAGCTCGGCGTCCGGCTTGATCTTCTTCGCCTCGGAGATCATGATCTCGAGCTTCGGATTGAAGCGCTTGATCGGATTACCTTCCTCGTCGAGCTGCGGCTCTTCGACGGCACCCTGGGCTTGCGCCGCTTCGAGCGCGGCAAGCTCCTCTTCGGTTGGAAGCTCCTGGTCCTCGACCACGAATTTCTCGTCGAAGACGCGGATCTTCATCGTCTCAGGATCGAACTCGACTTTGAGGTTTTGGTTCTTGTTGCCGAAATCCTTGCGGAACGCGGCCGCAAGCGCGGCCTCGATGGTTTCCATCACGACCTCGTACGGGATGTTTTTTTCTTCGCAAATTTGCTGGATCGCTTGGACGATGGGGCTGGACATAAAATTGGATATGAAGAATGCCAGCCTCTTTAAGGCTGGCATGATAACGATGAGATCCTATCACGAAGCGGGCGGACAGTCAAGCCGGATTGTGATTTACTGCGCGCGGACCACCAGGTCTTCCGGCGTCAGTCGTTCCATCGCCCGAATACGCTTGGTCATGACCGCTTGGATGCGCCGAGCCTCGGCCATGATTTGGCGAATATCGTCCTCGGTCAGCTCGGGCGGTTCCGAAACGTTGGTCACGACATCGAACGGCGGGCTGTCGTCAGGCTGTTCCGACGGACATTTGCACATGATGGCCTCCGATTGGAGGATACGATGCGCGACCAAGAATTACAATCCGACGCTTTCAAGGTGCCGGATGACCGGTTCGCGCCCGGTCAGATCCACCGCGACGACGTCGATGCGGTACGGGCGCGCCGTCCAGCCTCTCGCGTTCCTCCAACTCTCGGCGCAGGCCGCGAGTGTTCGCAACTTGGAAGCCGTGACAGCTTCTTCCGGAGTTCCAAACGTGCGATCTTGCCGGGTTTTCACTTCCACGAATACGAGTTGATCGCGATCGAGGGCGACAAGATCGATCTCCCCCACCCTCGGCACGCGCGCTTGGCGCTCAAGGATGCGAAAACCTCGCGAGCGCAGAAACGCGGCCGCGAGGTCTTCCCCTTTATTGCCGATTACTTTCCTTTCGGCAGCCATTTCTCGATGCGCGCTTTTTCGGCGAACGCCGCGGACTGTTTTGGCACGACAGCGATGAGATAGCGGACGATTGCGACGAGCCACCAGAGCGCGATGACGAGCCAGACGAGATACCAAAAACGTGCCCCGAAGAAATAGACGAGTTCGTGGGTGAAGAAGACAAGCAGCAAACCGAGAAGCCCCATCTTGATGCCGAAAGAGGCGAAACGCTTGCCGCCTTCCGCCCAGAGCATCGAGCCGGACTTCTTTTTGGCGAGGATCGAAGCGATGACGCCCAGCACGAAGAGCGCAGCGAAAGCGACGACCAGCGCGAGTTTTGCCGCGGGCATGAGCTCGCGGGCTTGCAGGCTGAACCAGTACGACCAGGAGAGGAGAAGCATAGAGGAGATAGCCGTTTAACGTTCAAAGAGTAAACAAAGAGCCGTCCATCACGCAAGTGGCAGGGCGGCTCAGATCTCCTTCAGGATCATGCCGTAATGATGGGAACCCGCTTCGAATCGGTCGACGACCTCGAAACCGGCTTGCGTCGCCAGCTCGCCGACTTGTTCCTTGGAAAGGCGTTTTTCGGTCGCGGGACCGATCGCGGCGCCGGCCGGATTCCATTCGACGACGAGCAGGATGCCGCCGGTATGCAGGACGCGCTTGGCTTCCTGGAGTGCCACCGCCTTGTCGACGGCATGGAGAACGCTGATCATCAAGACCATGTCCATCGAGGCGTCCGGCAGGCGCGATCCCATCAGGCGCTCGAAGTTGCCCCAGACGAGCTCGACATTGTCGAAACCCGCGAGCTTCATGCGGCTTTGGTTCGCCTGTATGACCGATTTCAAAATATCGACGCCGTAGATGTGCCCCTTCGCGCCGACGAGCTTCGCCGCCGGAAACAGGAAATGCCCGACCGTGCCGACGCCGAAATCCGCCACGCGCATCTCTTCGCGAATACCGGCCCGTTCCAGGACATGGAAGGGATCGATCAGCGCGCGGCCGGTCGGGAGGTATTCCATATCAGATCGTCATGTCATCCGGAATGCCGAACAGCCGGCCGAACACGGAACGGAAAAAGATGGCGTGCAGATTGGTAATCACGAGGAACGAGATGAAGATGACGAGCACGCCGATCAATTTATAGACCATGCGCGAGCCTCCCAGATGCGTCTCGGCCCAGCTCGAAATCGATCCGAATGTCTCGGCGAAGAAGTTCGACTTCCACACCATGACGAACCCGAGCGCCGCACCGATCAATCCTCCCACAATGCGTCCAAACATATGGAAAGAGTATAGCAGATGAAGAAGGATGGGGAAAACAAAAAACGGCTCCGAAGAGCTGTTTTTTGGTGGGCGCTGTAGGATTCGAACCCACGACCTACTCGGTGTAAACGAGTCGCTCTAACCAGCTGAGCTAAGCGCCCGTGCCGCTCCAGCCTACCGCCGAGGCCCTGAGCAAGCAAGCGCGTACAGCTTGACAAATTCCACTCAATAGTGTAACTTGTTGGTACACGCGTACGTAGCACGAGGAACCGCGGTCGGCGATAGCCATACCCAGCTCGCAGTGCGAAAGACGAGTGAAAGGCCTAAAAGCCTTTGTAACTCACCGCTAAGCCCAACGCAAGTATGGCAAGCGCAAAGATTTTCGTCGGCAGCCTGTCTTTTCAGGCCACCGAGGATGACCTCAAAGCCGCCTTCAGCCCGTTCGGTACGGTCGTTTCCGTGTTCATTCCGGTCGACCGTATGACGGGCCGCAAGCGCGGTTTCGGTTTCGTCGAGATGTCCTCCGCTGAGGAGGCCGCTCGCGCGATCGACGAGATGAACGGCAAGGAAATTGTCGGCCGCCCCGTCGCTCTGAACGAAGCCCAGCCCCGCCCGGAACGCCAGTAAATGGCGCCCCGCAAACAACCCCGCAAGGGGTTGTTTGTTTTCATGCACTTTCAACTTTGAAAAACAAAGAGCGCACCCGGACGGCAGGAGCGAGACGTGCTCTTTGCCGCGCGAGTGCGCTTTGAGTCGAACTGATGCAGGAGTCAGTCGAGTGCAACGATCTCGAACATGACGAATTCTTCCTTGCGCTCGCGAATGACGCGACATCGGTAGCCGGTGGAGAGTTCGACCAGCGTTGCAACAATGTCCGGACCATCGACGTTTCCGTGCAGCCAGGGCGCAAAGAGAATGTCGTCGGGTCTATCTCGCGCCGGCATCTTCTCGATAACATCGAGATGTTGCATTTCCGAGCTCGGACCCATGCGAGTGAAACGCACTCTGCCGTCCTTGATATCGACGAAAAGCGTGTCGCCCGGCTCGAGCTTGGCAAGTCCCCCTCCTCGGATTCTGAGTTCTTTGTGGGAACGGTGATAACCAGGCAGTTCTCCGCGCCAATCCCAGTCACCCATGACGGCACCTTTCATGAAGGTTCGGCTTGCCCTACCGCAGGGGTCACAAGGACAGAAAAACGTACCACAAAAAGACGATCTCGTCAAGACTCAAAGAGGATCTTGCCAAGCCGAAGGGGATGGCGTATCGTATGCCTGTTCCCGATAGAGCGGTCGTGGCGAAATTGGCAGACGCACTACCTTGAGGTGGTAGCGCCCGCAAGGGCTTGAGAGTTCAAGTCTCTCCGACCGCACCATGCAGAAACCTGGCGTCACCCGCGAGGTTTTTTGCTTATGTTGGCCCATATTCGAGTGCTCTTGAGGGCTCCAACTCCGGAGTCCCAACGATGGGTCTCTGCCCGCTTTCTGCCCAAAAATGCCCAAAAAGTGATCACAATTAAGGCTGATTGTGATCGCCGGAGAGTGCAATACTCTCGTGTCCTTTCAGGTGGCTGTTGTGAACATCACGAACTTCGTAATATTCACATGGCTGTTCGTCAGGTTGTACACTTGCGAGAGCTGACCCGCTTGACACTTTTGATCGCTGTATACGTAAGTACCTTTATGAATCCTATATGAGTGATTATCTCGCGACATTTATAAGGCACCTGAGAGAACACGCCTGGACGGATGAAGTCTTCATCTTATCGGCACTTTTTTTTCCAGGATCACTGATCCTATTGAGGTGGAAGAGCAGCCTGTTTTTTGAAATCGATATTATGCGCTGGATCTTCCTATCCATCCTTATATCGGCGCCCATTTTCGCTGTTTGCAGATATGTCACTAAACATGTACCTCCATTCAAAAAGCTGTTTGAAGCCTCTAAAAAGTTGGCCACAGATTATGACATCCTGACGGCGACGTTCGAGCGAACGTCTGATGCGCTTACCCAACAAAGAACAGAAATCGACGACTTGAAAGGAATGCTTTTGAAAAAAGGAGGGCCGCGGACAATCTTACTAGCAAGAGCAGCCCAGGAAGGTCTCCCAATAGAAGTTGCTGCGCTTGATAAAGAAGTCGAAGATGTCGAAGCTTTGCTCAACAAAGTAGAAGCGGCCGAGATTGCAACGATACGTAATTGTATAGAGATTAGAAACGGTCTTGCCTGGCTTTCAGATTGTAGGAACCCTTATAGAACTGCCGACGTGTGGGCTGCGCATTTGTCTCTAATTATCGGATATTCTATTGCCTTACCCTTGCTGGTAAAAACAGTCTGGCATTAGTACCGAATTGGTAGACCACTTGGGCAAATAAAGAATCAAAATAGACCCCTGAAGGCCTATTTTGATTCTTGCGAAGGTGGTCCATTCCTCGCTGGCCCCAGGGCCTGCCCAAAGAGCTGCCATCCGGTAACGAACAATCGCTGCATCGTTCAACGCAATCCGACGTCGTCCGTTCTACATGCCTATGCCCCGACTGATAGCCTCTTCTTTCATTTCAGCGTCGATATTGAGAATATCGTGCATCCGCTGATAAAGTTCTGTCGCAAGAGCCAACTTTGCATGAAAAAAGTCGCCATCTGTCACAGTTCCAGCATCTATCTTGGGCAAAAGGCTATTTGAGAGGTGTTCCTCCGCAGCCGTAAACAGGGTAAGGAGTTCATGATAAACCCGTTCCTTGTCGGCTCTTGGAATATTATCCGGCTTTCTTTCTACAGCGGACTCAAAGTTCATCTGTTGTGGATTATGGAATCATCCAAACTTTAGCATAGATTGAATCGACGACAATCGTCAAAAGAGTGATAGGTGCCATTGTCAATAAAGGATGGCGTACACTGACGAGCCCCTCTTGCCATCACCAACCCCAGGGTCTGCCAAAGTTTCTGCCCATCCGGTGACGAACAATCGCTACATCGTTCAACGCAATCCGACGTCATCCGTCGCTATCAGTCGTGGAGCCAGACGACGTAGACGTCGTCGTTCAACGTAATAGGCTCATCGTTCAACGTTGACGGGCCGAAGTTCAAGTCTCTCCGACCGCACCATGAAAAACCTGGCGTAGATCGCCGGGTTTTTCGTTTATTGTTCGCAAGGAATGAGACGATCATCGTGATGAAAACTCCGGAACCTAACGATGGGGTTCTGTCCGCTATTGCCCACAAAGAGAACATTTCAAAAAACAAAAATGCACCCGAAGCGGTGGGAGCGAGATGTGCTCTTTGCCACACGGGTGCGCGAGTTACTGCTGCTTGCGTCGGGTGCACGGGCTCGGGGTTCCGAATAAGAAGGGCGGCACAAGAGACGTGCCGCCGCTCAGAACATCAGAGAGCACCAACGTTCAGTACGACTTGAAGCGAGGTATCCCCACCTCGTCGAGCAAGCCGTGGATCGCGTCTTGAAGCGCAGGATAGATGCGGGCGTACGTTCCGAACGCCATGAAGGCGCGGCGAACCTGCTCGGGGTTGTTGAACTCGAGCACGACCATCGGCCACGTGATGGTGATCGGAAGAGCCGTCTCGCTGACCGGTCGGCTCCCGCCTTCGGTGAACCGTTCGGCGTCGTCCGTCACGGTCACCGTGAACGGGAGCATCTCGCCCTTCGGTCCAAGAGGACCGAGTAGGTCTTTCCGTGCGGACTTCATGTAATCCCCCTTCGCATGAACATGCGGACCTGGATTCCTATCGTCTCTCGAGAAATCTACGCACGACGCGCGGACTCAAGATCCGAATAAGAATGGGGAGGCAAGGCGCATCCCCGCTCCGAACAGCTGAGAAGGAACGATCTGCTCTTCGATATCCGTGACCGCCGTGACATGCGTCCATTCCCGCCGGATGGATCCGGATTCTACGGCGACTTCGGCGGAAAGAACGTCAGGCGGGCAGTGTAGGCGTGCCAACCGAGCACCTGGATCGCTCGGGCGCGCATCTCGGACAGTGGTCGCTTCGGATCGTCGCGCACTTCCGGGTAGAGCTCGAGGAGGTGCGGACGGTACATGTCGCCTGTCCTGCAGAGATGGAGACTCGCGATGGTCACGCTATCCATGCTCATCTCTTCATCCAGATAGACGACGGATCCGTCGCTACGGATGATGAGGTCAGAGCGGACCAAGGCGGACCTAACGCCTGCGAGGAGCGGCGATGTCTCGCGCCAGTCCGGCGTCCAGACATCAACCTTCGTCTGATCGACGCCTTCCGCATGCGCGCGAGCACGCAGTTCTGATTCAGTGATCGATGTGCTCATTCCGATTCCTCCTTCCCATTGCCGCGCGGGTGCGCGATACGACGAGGTCAGTCATGGTTCGAGCGGAAACTCTCAGCCCGAAGGCACATTGATCCTTTTTGGACCAAAAGTGACCTCTATTTGTAGCACATTTTAGCAAAAATGTCAATAGATGCAGGGTTTTGAGGCTAGCAGAAGAAAAATACACCACCCGCCTTTCGGTGGGTGGTGTATCTCCTCTACGGGAACGAAACGTATGTTCTCACGGCGTGCAGGATTGCGAGGTCGACGGCATAGGCGTCACCACATTCGGGCAATCAGTGGACAACAGGCAGACGCGCGTTTGGTTGTGATCAGGAGAGCAGGAAGTCCACGGCACGCAGTACCATGTGTCTTCGGTGCAGGCTACCTCGCCGGGCGGAGGCGTGCAGGCTTGAGAGACGGGCGGCATCGGCGTTTCAACGTTCGGACAGTCGACTGACAACGCGCAGAAACGGGTCTGGCTGCCATCCGGGGAACACGCGTTCCAGGGCGTGCAGTACCAAGAATCTTCAGTGCAAGCGGGCGTGACGGCGCAGGACTGCGTCGTCTCCGGACTCGGAGTCACGACATTCGGGCAATCGACCGAGAGGACACAGACGCGCGTCTGATTGCCGTCCGGAGAACACGCGTTCCACGCAGTGCAGTACCACGTGTCGGCCGTGCATGCCGGGGGAGGGTTTTGCGTGACGGAATCCGGGGTCGGAGGAAGCGGGACTTCTGATTGAATATGACCAAAGCCTTTGTCACCATTGATACTCATCGAGGAAGCAAGTTCCGTATTCCGGTTGAAATCGGAAGCGGCAGCGATCTGCACACCGATCGTGTAGTTGACGAAGAAGGCGTCCGGAATGTCGTCCACGATCTTCGCCCAATTCGCGCCGAACAGCGCCACGGCCACCGCTTCCGAAGCAATGGGCCTCAAGATGCCGCCATGCGAAACCGCATACACCTTGGGGTCGCTCGTGATCTTGATCAGGCGGAAGCCGGGGCGATAGGTCACATTGCCGCCGATCGGCATCGCGGCCAATTCGTCGGCGGTCACGGTCCGGACGCTCGAAAAGTCGCCGTACCAAGTTTTGAACACTCGCTCGTTGGGAAAGACGTAGCGCTTCCCGTTCGAAGCGTAGTAATAGACCGCGGAGACATCGGGCCGCTTGATCAAGGAACCCGCAGCCGGAGCTGCGTGAGCCGTCAGCGCCATGCCGGCAACGCTCGCCGCGCACAGGAGAAGGAGGGCCGAGATGCGAAACCCCTTTATCTTCATCATAAGAAACGTGAAAGTTATGG
>CAYYII010000009.1:0-12620 GCA_964471445.1 uncultured Gammaproteobacteria bacterium | reverse complement strand
CCACTTCGGCTGAAGCGATGTTGAAACCGGATTTCTCGATCTTGCCGCGGACCTCGTTAAGATCAGCGAATGAGGCAAAAACTGCCCAGCCTTCGGACGCGCGCTTGATGTCTTCGGCGCCGGCTTCGATCAGCTTGAGTTCGACCTCATCAGGCTCTTTGCCTTCGAGCGCTTCGGCCGGAATGGCGATCACACCCTTGCGCTCGAACATCCAGGCGACCGAGCCGGTCGCGCCGAGATTGCCGCCGTTCTTGCTGAAGTAATTTTTCACGTTCGAGACGGTCCGCGTCCGGTTGTCGGTGACGGTTTCGATCAGTACGGCCGCGCCGCCGGGGCCGTAGCCTTCATAGACCAATTCTTCGAGCGCCGCCGATTCCAGCTCCCCCGTCCCCTTTTTGATGGCGCGCTCGATGTTATCCTTCGGCATGAACGCCTCCTTCGCCTTTTCGATGGCCGTATAGAGCTTGGCATTCATGCCCGGGTCTCCCCCTTTTTCCTTGGCCGCCATGGTGATGGCGCGTCCAAGCTGCGTGAACTTGGCCGCCCGCTGGGCGTCCGCCTTGCCTTTGCCGAGTTTGATGTTTTGCCAATGGCGACCCATAGGTATTTTCGTAGACAAAGTATCCCAGAATAAGGCTGAAACGTCAATGAAAAAGCCTTCTTTCTAAGGAAGGCGAGGTTCTTCTTTCCGGACGCAGCGGATGCGGATCGGGCCGTGGCCAGCACCGAAGACGGCATGCGGGAAGACGATCCGAGCGAACTGGCCGAGGGCCGTCATGTCGGTCGAGACATGGAAGGGCTCGCTTTTGACGAAGGTCATTCCGAGCTCAACGAGCGGACCTGTTACGATGCGCTGCATGGCCTGAACCAGGCCGAGCGAGGCGAGATCGAAAAGGTTATCGGCTCTTTCCGCTCCGTACAGCACGATCATGGGCGTCGGATCGAACTCGGAGAACGGTGCGCCTCCGGGCGCCAAAAGCTCTTTTCGCGACGCGTAATATTCGCACCAGGCCATGCCGAACGGATACAGCTTCAGGCAGAATCCCGGAAAGACCACGACGAACGGTTCGCAGATGGCCTCGTAAAGCCGACTGATAGCGATCCAGGTCTTACGGAGCTTTTCCTTGCCGCGTTCGTCCAAACGAATTCTCGCGCCGTAGGTCGGATGGATCGTACGTACGAGAGGCGGCTCTTCGAAGGCTTTGGCGCAAAGATCAATCAAGCGCATCATCGCATTCATGACGTTGGCGAGGTCGAACCGAAGCCCGTCCTCGACCAGCACGGCTCCGCCGTCGACGAAGATGGGCATGGGTTCCTCCTGTTTGCAGCATACGGAAAAATGGATGGAAAGGAAATCAGCCGACGTTTGGCTGTCAACCCAACCCGCCCTTTAGGGACGGGCGCCCGTACAAGATAAAAAAGCGCACCCGAGGCAGCTTGAGCAGAGGTGCTCTTGCGTGCCTTGGGTGCGTGGAGAGAAGTCGTCAGTCGCCGGTGTAGTTCCAGAGCGTGTCGCGCGGCGCGACGAAGTCGCTGATCATGTCGGAGAGCTGCGCGCGGCGCTCAGCGGTGCACGCGTGCTGCTGCAGCATCGTGCCGACGCGTGCGCCGGTCGTGTCGTAGCAGTGCGGACTCTCATCGAACTTCGAATCGGCGTGCTCCAGGACCACGATCTCGAGCTGCCACGGCTCTTCGACGGAACGAAGCGCCTCCTGCCAGTCCATCTTCTTGATGCGCTCGCGGTAGGAGGTGCCGAAGGGCCGGCGGGTATCCGCATCAGCCTTCCCCTTCTGATCGAGGTAGAGGGCGAGCTCGGCCTCGAGCTTCTCCGGCATGCGCCGACAGGACTGCGCGAACCCCTCGAAGGCGCGTTGCTCGAGCTCGAGCCAGAACGGATGGTACCGCTGCGGATCGAGCCCGTACGGCTTGCAGGCCTCCTTGGGATCGTGGCCGTACGACCGCAGGGCGTGCACCGTGCAGGACAGCACGCTGTCCAGCGCCGGGTTGCTGTCCCTGACCCTGAACTCCACCAACGCGAGATGCGTGTCGTAGCTCGCGATCGAGAGATCGGGGCTGAACACCGGGACGCTGGCGTAGATCGCGCCCCATGCGCTCCTGCCGACGAAGACGCTGCGGCCGTCTTCGGTGAACAGGGGGTTGCCGAGGGAACGTCCCTCCCGACCCCACACCGCGAAGCAGTCGAAGTGGCCGCTGGCGAATCGGTAGTAGGAGGGCTTCCGCTTGTTCGTGCGATGAACGTAGCGATGGAACTGCCGAGGACCTTCCACCAGCAGGCAGGTGTTCTTGGCCCCCCGCGGCATCGGCGTGGCCTTGCGGCGGATGGTGTAGTCCTGCGGACGGACGCCCCCTCTCGGGTGCGGTTCGCTGGTGAGCAGGCTCGTACTGAGTTCGCTGAACGCCCTGGGCAGGAAGGAGCCGCTTTTGCACGAGAAGGGCTCGAAGCCATCATCGAACACGTTCTCGCTGTGGTCTGCGGCGCAGGCTTCGACCTCCTCTCGACGTCCGAACTGGAACGTCGGCGTGAGAAACGTGTTGGTGTCGTCGTCGCTTACGAACTTCTTGGCCATGGTCGTCCTCCGCAAGCTCTCTTTTGACGGTAAAAGGAACGTCTTCGAGGAAGAGAGCACCCCTCGAGGAACGAGCCAATGTAGCAGAAAATAAGGGTTTTGTCAAGTTCGTCGCCGCACGAGCAACGAAAAAACGCCCTTACGGGCGCCTTTCCCTTGCCCTCTCATTCTATATATCGCTCTCAACAAGATCACGCCGAATGTTAACTTCCGCCCCCCAATCCTCCGAAGGCTCGTAACCAAGTTGTAAAGCCATGTGGTACAGAAGATCCTCCTTTTTCCGCATTTCTTGCGTTAAACCACGGATTCTCTCTGCTTCTTCTGCTTCCTCCAGCTTCAACGCCCGGTATTCGAGATCTTCTCCCAGAACAGGCTCGGGACCGGGATCTTGCGGCAGTCCAGACTGAAAATCTGCTTCAGAAATCTCCCGCTCATCCGGACCATGCATTCTTTTCTTAAAATTGATCTCGGATTGATGCTGAAGCACCTGACCTTCGGCCTTCCTTGCTTTTGCGCTCAATTCCGCGATCTCGACCTGCAGTTTTTGATACGCTTCTTTTGCTTCTCCAAACTTTCTTGCAAAGACTCCGATTTTCTTGGCTTCCGCCTCTTTTGCATCCAGTTTTGCTTTCCAAGCTGCTTGTTCATCCTGAAAATCAGCAGCAGCTGATTGCAGCTCAGCAACGGTCATTTGGCTCTTATTTCTTTTGAGCACGCCGCTTTTTTGGAATAGTCTGCGCGGGCATATGCCAGATCCTTCCATTCGTTGCGCTTTTTTTGAAAGTTGTTTTCGAAACCAGAAACCTTCAAGGAAATCTTTGTCATGCGGCTGGTGGTGAAACCATGTCCCCGACCGAACGGATCAAGTTCCGCATAAAGCTGTTTCAGCTCTTGCTTTACTTCATCTTTACGCGTTCGTAACAAATCAAAAATTGCGTCTCTAGCTTCGTTCCATTCTGACGTACCTGCTTCCAGTTTTTTTGCAGCAAGAATCCTCTCAATATCGCTTTCATCAGTCACGTCATCGATGGAGCGGATGTCTTCAATCAGTGAAAAAAAATCATTCTTTTCTGAACGGTCTGGCGTGTCCGATTTACCCCCATCTTCTTTCCTTTCATTCGTCATAAAAAGAAAAGTACCGATTTTATCCTCTAAAGTATGCCATTTTTTTGCACTTTTGTCAACGACGAAAAAACGCCCTTGCAGGCGCTTTTTCTTTTCGTTCCTTACGGCCGCGGATCGAGGCCAGGAGACGAGATCTGGTCGATCGAGACGAGGGCCTCGCCGGGCAGGTGGAAGCCCGTGCCGGCGGGAATGAGGCGTCCGATGATGACGTTCTCTTTCAAGCCTTCGAGCTTGTCGAGTTTGCCGGAGACGGCGGCGTTGATGAGCACCTTGGCGGTTTCCTGGAAGGAAGCGGCCGAGAGGAAGCTCTCCGTCGAGAGCGATACCTTCGTGATGCCCAGGAAGAGCTCGTCGGCTTCGGCTGGCGTTTTCTTCAGATCCTTGATGCGCGCGTTCTCCTCTTCGAAGACGGCGCGTTCGACGGTCTCGCCCGGCAGGAGCTCGGTGTCGCCGGCTTCCTTCACGTACACGCGCGAGAACATCTGCTTGATGATCACTTCGATGTGCTTGTCGTTCAGCTTCTGACCTTGCGACGAGTAGATCTTCTGCGTCTCGTGCGTCAGGTATGTCTGGACCGCTTCGCGGCCCTTGTACTTATAGAGCTCTTGGAGGTCCAAGTCGCCTTCGGTCAGCTGATCGCCCGGTTCGAGCATGTCGCCGTCTTTCACGAAGAGCGTGTAGCCCGGCGGAATGACGTATTCAGTGTCCTTGTTGGCTTCGCCCTTGAGGACGATGACCGACTTCGTGACCTTCACGATGCCGCCGAAAGGAGCCCATTCCTTGGTGCCGTCCTTGCGATTGATGAGCGACTGGCCCTGCACGACCTTCTCGCCGTCTTTGACGGCGACTTCATCGTCCTTCAGCGCCTTGAACTTCACTTCGGCTTCCTCGGTGTGGCTGACGCGGATGACCTTGGAGCCGGAGAGCGCATCAACGATACGTTCGCCCGTGGCGGTTTCGATAATGCGGCGCTCGACTTCCTGGATCTTGGCGATGCCGGCGACGTCGGCCATGAAAGCCTTGCGCTTCGGCGGGCGCGCTTCGAAAAGTTCTTCGACGCGCGGGAGACCCTGGGTGATGTCGGAACCTGCGACACCGCCCGTGTGGAACGTACGCATCGTGAGCTGCGTGCCCGGTTCGCCGATGGACTGCGCGGCGATGATGCCGACGGCGGTGCCCATACGGACGAGCTTGTTGTAGCCGAGGTCGTAGCCGTAGCACTTCTGGCAGACGCCTTTGCGCTCCTTGCAGGTCAGGACCGAGCGAACCATGACGGACGGGATCTCGAGCTTGGTCATCTCTCGCGCGTTGGCTTCGGAGATGATCTCCCCCGCTTTGACGATGACCTTGCCGGTCTCCGGATGCTTCACGGTTTCGAGCGCGCAGCGGCCGACGGTGCGGGCAGCGACCGTTTCGCCCATGCCCTTCGATTCTTCGGCCGTGATCACCATGCCCACGTCAGTGCCGCAATCATTGCTGTGAATGACGACGTCCTGCGCGACGTCGACGAGACGGCGGGTCAGGTAACCGGCGTTGGCGGTACGCAAAGCGGTGTCGGTCAAGCCTTTACGCGCGCCGTGGGTCGAGATGAAGAATTCGAGGACATCGAAGCCTTCTTTGAAACCCTTCTTAATCGGCAGCTCGATAATATCGCCGCGCGGGTTGACCACGAGACCTTTGATGCCGACCATCTGGGTCAGCTGGGACCAGGAACCGCGAGCGCCGGATTCGATCATGGATGCGACCGAGCCTTCGCGCGGGAGTTGCTCCTTGGCGAGCTTGGTGATGCGATCCTTGATCTCCGTCCAAACTTTGATGATCTGGAGGTAGCGTTCGTGCTGCGTCAGCAAGCCTTCGCTGTACTGTTCTTCGACTTCTTCGACGCGCTTTTCACCCTCAGCGAGGAGGTCGGGCTTGCCCTTGATCGTCGGCAAGTCGTCCATACCCCAGGAGAAGCCGGATTTGGAAGCGTAGTGGAAACCGAGTTCCTTGAAGTCGTCGAGAAGCGCGGCGGCGCGTTCCGATCCGTGGAATTCGAGGCAGAGGCGGACCAGGTCGGCCGACTTCTTGGTATCGAGCGCTTCAGAGACGCGCGGCAGGCCTTCCGGCAGGACACTGTTCAAGAGAATGCGGCCCTGCGACGTCTCGACCGGCTTTTCGCCTTTCTCGACGCGGCAGAGAATCTTCTCGTTCAGCTTGATGTTGCCGGACTGGTACGCCAAACGGACTTCCGAAGGAGATGCGAACGCTTTGACGGCACCGTCGGCGCGGTCGGTGAGGCGCGAGAGGTAGTGAATACCCCAGACGATGTCCTTGTTCAACATGGCCGGCGGCGAACCCGTGGCAGGTTTGAGCAAGTTCTTCGAGGAGAGCATGAGCTCGCCTGCTTCCTTCTTCGCTTCTTCCGTAAGCGGCACGTGAACGGCCATTTGGTCGCCGTCGAAGTCGGCGTTGAACGCCGGGCAGACCATCGGATGCAGCTGGATCGCTTTACCTTCGATCAGCGTCGGCTGGAAGGCCTGGATCGAAAGGCGGTGAAGCGTCGGGGCGCGGTTCAGCATCACGTAGCTCTTCTTCGTGATCTCTTCGAGGATGTCCCAAATTTCCGAACGGCCCGATTCGATGAAGCGGTTGGCCGAACGGATGTTGTGGCAGAGCTCGAGCTTGATGAGCTGCGCAATAACGAACGGCTTGAAGAGCTCGAGGGCCATGCGCTTCGGCAAGCCGCACTGGTGCAGCTTGAGGCGCGGACCGACGACGATGACCGAGCGGCCGGAGTAGTCGATACGCTTGCCGAGCAGGTTCTGGCGGAAACGGCCCTGCTTGCCCTTCAGCTGGTCGGCGAGCGATTTCAACTGGCGCTTGCGGCCGGTCGTGGCGATGACCGTCTTCGACTGGCGTGCGCTGTTGTCGATGAGCGCGTCGACAGCTTCCTGGAGCATGCGCTTTTCGTTGCGCGAAATGACTTCAGGCGCGTTGAGTTCCTGGAGGCGCTTCAAGCGGTTGTTGCGGTTGATGACGCGGCGATAGAGGTCGTTCAAGTCGGAGGTCGCGAAGCGGCCGCCGTCGAGCGAAACCATTGGACGCAGGTCCGGCGGAATGATCGGAATAGCGGTCAGGATCATCCACTCGGGGCGAATGTGGTTGCGCTCCAAGTTGCGAAGCAGCTTCACGCGGCGGACGAGCTTGTCCTTTTTCGCACCGAAGGCTTCGACGAGCTCGGTTTCGAGCTGCTTGATCGTCTTCTTGAGATCGACGGCTTTGAGCAAGTCATACACCGCTTCGGCGCCGATGTTGGCTTCGAAGAGGTGGCCGAACTTGAGCGACCACGTCTGATAGACGTGCTCGGAGACGATTTTCATCGGCTCAAGCTCCTTGAGCTCGCGCATCGTGTCGTTGTAGTCCTCTTCGAGCGAAGCCATCTTGGCGTCGTTGACCTCGAGCGCTTTCTTCAGCTCCTTGTCGGAAGACGCTTTCGCGCGCAATTGTTCCATCTGACGCTCAGCTTCGTTCTCGAGCATCTTACGCTTGCCTTTGTACTCCTGCTTCAAGGCTTCGATCGTCTGGAGCTTGCCCTCCATGTCGACCTTCGTGATGATGAAGTTCGCGAAGTAGATGACCTTTTCCAGGTTCATGACGGACATGTCGAGCACGAGACCGATCTTGCCCGGGATGCTGCGGAGGAACCAGATGTGCGAAACCGGGCTTGAGAGATCAATGTGGCCCATGCGCTCGCGGCGAACCAGCGAATGCGTGACTTCCACGCCGCACTTTTCGCAGACAATGCCCTTGTAGCGCACTTTTTTATACTTGCCGCAGTAGCATTCCCAGTCCTTGGAAGGGCCGAAAATTTCTTCAGCGAAGAGACCGCCCTTTTCGGGCTTCTGGGTGCGATAGTTGATGGTTTCCGGCTTCGTGACTTCGCCGTACGACCACTCGTGGATCACTTCCGGGGAAGCGATCTTGAGGCGGATCGCGTCGAAATCGATGACCTTGGCTTCTTGTCGCATCATATGTGTGGGGCTTTGGGTGATGCGTTAGAGGCCGCGATCGCCGCGGAACGGCGAGGGCGGAGCGGCCGGGTCTTCGGCGTCGAGATCGACTTTCTCGTACTGCCCGTCTTCGCGGCTCTTGAGGAGCTCGACATCGAGGGCAAGACCCTTAAGTTCGCGGACGAGAACATTGAAGGATTCCGGGATATTGAGCTTCTTGATCTGCTCGCCCTTGATGATCGCCTCGTAGGCGCGGCTACGGCCCGGGACGTCGTCCGATTTGATGGTGAGAATTTCCTGGAGGCAGTGCGCGGCGCCATAGGCTTCGAGCGCCCACACTTCCATTTCGCCGAAGCGCTGGCCGCCGAACTGCGCTTTGCCGCCGAGCGGCTGCTGGGTGATCAGCGAGTACGGGCCGATCGAACGCTGGTGGATCTTGTCTTCCACCATGTGGTTCAGCTTCAGCATGTACTTGTAGCCGACCGTGACCTTGTGGTCGTAAGCGGCGCCGGTACGGCCGTCGTACATGAACATCTGGCCGTCTTCGGTGAACCCGGCTTTCTTCAGTTCACCCTTGATCTGATCTTCGGTGACGCCACTGAAGACCGGGGTGACGACGCGATAGCTCAAGGCGTTCGCGGCGAGGCCAAGATGCGTCTCGAGGATTTGACCGAGGTTCATACGAGAAGCGACGCCGAGCGGCGACAGGAGAATGTCGACCGGGGTGCCGTCTTCCATGAACGGCATGTCTTCGATCGGGACGATGCGCGAGATGACGCCCTTGTTACCGTGGCGGCCGGCCATCTTGTCGCCGACTTGGATTTTGCGGAGATCGGCGATCGAAACTTGGATGGCCTGAATGACGCCCGGGGACAATTTGTCGCCAGCTTCGCGGGAGAAGACCTTGATGTCGATCACCTTGCCGCGTTCGCCGTGCTCAAGATAGAGGGACGAGTCGCGGACGTCGCGGGCTTTTTCGCCGAAGATCGCGCGGAGAAGCTTTTCTTCCGCCGAGAGTTCGGTTTCGCCCTTCGGCGTAATCTTGCCGACCAGGATGTCGCCCGAAGCGACTTCCGCGCCGATGCGAATGACGCCGTTCTCGTCGAGGTTGCGAAGTTTTTCTTCCGACACGTTTGGGATGTCGGACGTGACCATTTCAGGGCCGAGCTTGGTTTCGCGGACTTCGACCGTGTAGTTCTCGATGTGGATCGAGGTGTAGCGGTCGTTGTGCACCATGCGCTCGGAGAGGATGATGGCGTCTTCGTAGTTGTAGCCTTCCCACGAGAGGAACGCGACCAAGACGTTCTGACCGAGCGCGAGCTCGCCGCCGTCGGTGGCCGGTCCGTCCGCGAGCGCGTCGCCCTTCTTGACCTTCTGGCCGGGGAGAACGATCGGGCGCTGGTTGATGCAGGTGGAATGGTTCGAACGGACGAACTTGTTCAAGGCATACGTCTTGCGCGTGCCGTCGTCGCCGGTGAGTTCGATCGTGTCGCTCTGGATCTTCGTGATTTCGCCGTCGAAATCGGCCAAGATGACGTGGCCGGAGTCGCGGGCGGAACGCATTTCCATGCCGGTACCGACGATCGGGGCGTCCGGCTTGATGCACGGGATGGCTTGGCGCTGCATGTTGGTGCCCATGAGCGCGCGGACCGCGTCGTCATGCTCCAAGAACGGGATGCACGCGGTCGCGACAGAGATAATCTGGCGCGAGTTCACATCCATGTATTCGATGTCGTTCGTCGACACCGTGGCCGGTTCGCCGTGGCGGCGGCCCGGAACTTTTTCTTGGACGAAGTAGCCGGTTTCGTCGATCGGCGTCGTGGCGGCGGTCGTGACGACTTTTTCTTCCTGGAAGGCGTTCAAATAAACGACTTCATCGGTCACGCGCGTGCGGCCGTCTTTTTCTTTGGCGACTTTGCGATACGGCGTTTCGATGAAGCCGTATTCGTTAATGCGCGCGTACGTCGAAAGATGGCCGACCATGCCGATGTTCGGTCCTTCAGGAGTGGCGATCGGGCAGATGCGGCCGTAGTGCGTGCGGTGCACGTCGCGGACGTCGAAGCCGGCGCGCTCGCGGGAAAGGCCGCCAGGACCCATCGCGGAGAGGCGGCGCTTGTGCTCGAGTTCGGCCAGCGGGTTCGTCTGGTCCATGAACTGCGAGAGCTGCGAGGACATGAAGAACTCGCGGATGACGCCGATGACCGGGCGCGCGTTGATCAACTTGGACGGCGTGAGCTGCGTGATATCCATCGTGGACATGCGGTCCTTGATGATGCGCTCCATGCGGGCGAGGCCGACGCGCAGGCGGTTCTGCACCAATTCGCCGACCGCGCGGACGCGGCGGTTGCCGAGGTGGTCGACGTCGTCGGAATCTTCCTGCGAGTTGTTCAAGCGGATGATCTCACGGACGATCATCACGATGTCTTCCTTCTTCAGGATGCGGTGCTCCGGCTTTTCGATCTGCTCCTTGGTGGAGCTGAGTCCGAAGCGCTGGGAAAACTTATAGCGACCGACGCGATGCAGGTCGTAGCGGTCGAAATTGAAGAACATCGAATGGATCAGCGACCGCGCGTTGTCGGTCGTGGCCATGTCGCCCGGTCGGATGCGCTTGTAGACTTCGCGCAAGCCATCCTCTTCGTTCTTGGCTTCGTCCTTGTTGAGCGTCGCTTTGATGTAGGTGTGGTTCGGATGCGTGTCGATGTCGGCAAAAAGCTGGGCGATCTCTTCATCGCTCGAATAGCCGAAGGCGCGCATGAGGGCCGTGACGGCCACGCGGCGCTTGCGGTCGATCTTCACCCAGATGACGTCGTTCGCGTCCGTTTCCATTTCGAGCCAGGCACCGCGGTTCGGGATGATTTTCGCGCCGAAATATTTGCGGCCGCGGTTCATCTCGTGCGTGAAGAACACGCCGGCGGAACGGACGAGCTGCGACACGACGACGCGCTCGATGCCGTTGATGATGTACGTACCGCGGTCGGTCATGACCGGAAAGTCGCCGAGGAAGATTTCCTGCTCGCGCACGTCGTTCGTGCGCTTGTTGACGAGCTTCGTCTTCACGCGCAGCGACGCTTCGTACGTCAGGTTCTTGGCCATCGACGTCTTCTCGTCGAACTTGGGCTCGTCGAGATAGTAGTCGAGGAAATAGAGCTCGAGGTCGCGGCCGATGAAGTCCTTGACCGGCGAAATCTCATCAAACAGTTCACGAAGGCCTTCCTTGAAAAGCCAGGCGTACGAATCTTTCTGCACTTCGATCAGGTCGGGGAGCTGGAAGACTTCCTTCAGCTTGGAGAACGAGGTGCGCTCCCTCGTTTTCGGCACGGTACGCGTGATCTGCATACGCAGCGGGTTTGGAGTGATGGCCTTTCTGGGACGACAGAAAAACCAGGGGGTGAGTAAATACCCCACTCCGGGCCTCTATCAGACAGTTCAGCCAGAGGTCGGACAGTGGCGATCGCCACCTAGGTTTTTGCGACTTTTACCCCTAAAAAACAACAACTCGCCCTTCCGCAGGGAGAGTGCGTTTTAGCTGTGGTAAACGGAGCGGAAAACCACGGTATTGAATTCTGCACAAGACTATCACGCGACTTATCCCCTGTCAAGAAAAAACTGGCGAACGTGTCAAGGGGATAGATAAAAGCTTATTTTGACAGTTTAAGTGGACATAATTTAAGGCTAAAATAGAGGAAAAACTGGATTATGTGCCAAATCATCTTGACAAAAATCACCCCGTATGCTAGACTGGCCGGTTACAAAGATCGTTCTCCCGAGAGAAATGGTGGGTTCGTTTCGGCGCCGGCTTCGGCCGTCGTACGGAACACAGACGTCATCTTGCGTGCTTTCCCGGCTCCGGCTGGAAAAGCTCATGAGATCCGGCTGCGGAACGCGTCGCTTCGGCGCACTGCGAACCATAACCCTCCAGTTCTCTCGGCAAGAAGAACCCTTTGCAACGCAGCGACCTCTCTTTTCCTGGTTGACTTGGAGGAGTGCTATCCCAGAGGGCCCTCAAAAGCCGGACGGGACGACCTCGTGATCGCAGGAAGACTCCGGCTCCGGCTGGATTCCTCCTCCGAGCGAGCTCGCAAGGTGTGCCGCTTCGGCGGATTGCACCATCAACGCCTCCAAATCAACCGTGGAAAGACAGGTCGGCTCATCCATGAGTCGACCTGTTCCAAATCCGCGGGGCGTGAGATTCATCGCTCGTTTCATCAAACATCGCTACGTTCCCAACCCGTTTCGTTGCCGCAAGGCAGGAGGCAGACCATGTCGAACCAGAACGCTCAGACCGTGATCCAGTCCTTCCCGTGCACCATCTCAAAGCCCATCATCGATGGTCTGCTGGTGGTCCAGCACCGCGAGGGCCGGAAGGCGGCCGACATCCTCCTCCTGCTCGACGAGGGCGCCAAGAAGCGCCTCAGGGAGGCCATGAGCCTGAACTGGAGCACGTTCGAGATCGCTCCGGAGGCGCTCCGCGCCCTCTTCAACAAGGGGTGGGCGGACGACGACCGGTGGATCTGGAAGGGCGGGGTGAAGACCATCCAGATCAAGTACGCCTTCGAGATCATCTCCCCCGACGACGTGCGCGTCGTCACGACCGTCAAGAAGTCGGGCAACGACGAGCGCTTCGACGGCACGCTGCCCAAGGCGGCGCTGAAGGAGGCGCTCCGCGCCTTCGATGCCATCGAGTACGCCATGCGCACGTTCTATATCGTGTACGATGGCGAGGCGTTGCTGGTCGACGACAAGGACACGTTGCTCAGCGACGTGACCGACGCGATCGATCACGCGGACCAGGAGCTGGTCACGCGCGCGAAGGCAGCGGCGGCTCGGGCGGCGAAGGCCAAGGATGCCCAGCCCGCCGCCGAGAGCAACGAGGCGCCGGTGACGGCGTCCGCGCCCCCCGCGGCGGCGACGAAGG
>CAYYII010000008.1:0-12752 GCA_964471445.1 uncultured Gammaproteobacteria bacterium | reverse complement strand
CGATCATGATGAAGAGGCTGCCGACGAACTGCACCAAGGCCTGCGAGAAGAATTGGTTGAGCTTGTCGGTGTCGTTGTTGATGCGCGAAATCAGGTCGCCTGCCTTATTCTGATTGAAGAATCCGACCGGCAAAGCTTGGAGCTTGGCAAAAATCGAATCGCGCAGTCTGTAGAGCACGCGCTGGCCGACGCCGCCCATGAGGCGCGTCTGCAAATATTGGGTGATGAGTGCGATCAAGTAGACGCCCAAGAGAATGGCCGCGTATACGAGGACACCATGGTACTGTTTCGTGATGACGTACCTGTCGACCGCCCGGCCGATCAAGACCGGTGCTGCCAGGTTGAGAGCCGAGTTTGCCACAACGGCGAAAAGCGCCACGATCAGTGTGCGCTTTTCCGGGCGCATCAGCTGCCAAAGGCTTCTTATAGCCGCCAGGGCGCCGGACTTTGTTTGCGATTGAGCGTCAAGCGCGTAGTTCATATTGGTCGGTGCTGCGCTGCGATTCGTAAATCTGGACGTACTCGGGTGAAGACGCCATGAGCTCTTCGTGGGTGCCTTTGGCCAGAAGCTCGCCTTCCATGAGAAGGAGGATCTGATCGTAGTGCTCGACCGAGGCGATCTTCTGCGTCACGGAAATCAGCGTCAGATGCGGATAGAGGCGTTCGAGGTTCGCCAAGATCTTCCGTTCCGTCTGCCCGTCGACGCGGGCGGTGAAGTCGTCGAGCAGAAGCACCTTCGGATCGAGCGCCAAAGCGCGCGCGAGCATGATGCGCTGCTTCTGTCCGCCGGAAAGGCTGGTGCCGCGTTCTGAGACGACCGTGTTGAGTCCGTCCGGCAAGTTGCCCATGAAATCATGAAGCTCGGCAGCTTCGATTGCCTTCTCCAGGGAAGCATCGGTCACCGTTTCGCTGAAGGCAATATTCTCGCGAAGCGACATGTTGAAGAGGACGCTATCTTGGAACACGAAACCGATCTGCCGATGCAAATGTTCACTGTCGTAGTCCGCAATCGGGCGGCCGTCGTATTCGACAACGCCCATATCAGGACGGCTCAGACCCGTCAAAAGGTACATGAGCGTCGTCTTGCCCGCAGCCGTCGGGCCGATGATCGCCGTCTTGCTGCCTGCTTTCGCCAGGAATGAAACGTTCTTCAAGGCCTGTTTTTCGCCGTATGACACGACGACGTTTTTCGCTTCGACGTCGCCGCGGAGCGTTTCTTTGAGCGTGCCGCCTTGGGGTTCTTCCGGCGCCGAGAGGACAGCGTCCAGGCGGCCGTACGACGCGGTGGCTTGGGCGATCAGGTTGCTCATGAAGCCGATAATCAGGATCGGGAAGATCAGGAGCATGACGTAGCTCGTGAAGGCCGCGAACTGGCCGAGCGACATCTCACCCGTGATCACGAAATGACCGCCGAGCACAAGGATGATCAGCATCGCGAAGTTGGAGACGAACACGATGATCGGGATCATGCCGGCGAAGAGGCCCAGGATCTTGAGGCCGAGGTTCTTGGCCTCCGTATTGGCGCCGATGAATTTGGCCTGCTCGTTTTTCTGCGCGTGCAGGACGCGGATCAAGGCCGCACCGAGGATGCTTTCGTTGATGACTTTGTTGAGGCGGTCGATGACTTCTCGGCTCTTCAAGAACAGCACGCGCACGCGTTTCAGGACCGAGAAAAACGTGAAAGCCATGATCGGCAGGATCGACAAGACGGCCAAAGCCAGCTTCCAATCGGTGAGCAGGAGCAAGACGCTGACGCCGACGATCATGACGGCCGCATAGATCATGGACGAAATGACCTGTGCAACATACAGCTTGATCGCGTCCACGTCCGCGGTCAGGTTGGTCAGGAGCTTGGAGGGGTTCGTCCGCTCGATGAAGAGCGTGCTCTGACGCGAGAGCTTAGCGATCAGTTGGGTACGCAGGTCGCGGGCGACGCGTTCTGAAACGTATGTCTGGACGATGCTTTGAAGATACGCAAGCAGAAAGACGGCGAAGGCAACGGCGAAAAATTCGATCTCGATCGTTTGCAAATTGGAGTTGCCGGCCGCGTAGGCATCAATGCCGTGCGCGAACAGTTTCGGGAAGACGAGACTGGCTGCGTTACCCACGAGCGTCAAAGCTGCCAGAAGGATCAGCGTCTTCCGGTACGGTTTGAGCAGGGGTCCCAGGCTGGGTTGTTTCGGCGGAACGGGTTGATCTTTCATGTCGTGATACAGGTAGTTAGGATATCTAACTATCTAGCCGCCGTCAAGCCATTCAACCTCCATCGAAGCGCCGAACGCGGTGGCCTTCCAATGCCCTAAAAGGCGACGCATGCGTTCCTGCACTCTTACGACGAACTCGGGCGTCAGCCAATCGGGCATCTCGCTCCCCTGCCCCGACGATTCCATGTATCCGCGGATATGCGTTACGAGCGTTTCGGCTTCAACGCCTTTAACCGATCCTGAAAGGGCGCCGACCAGCATCTCGATCGAGGCCATCGGCCCCAGGTACTCCTGAAGGCTTTTGCCGCTGCGATCATTCATCTCGGCAAGCGTTTTGCCGGCCGCGAGCGTTCCCCAAAAACCGTTTCGCATGCCGGCTTCCGTTTCCACCGCCAAGTGCAGAAAGTCGTGCGTCAAGAGGCTCTTCGTTTCGAGTTCGACGCGCTCATGTGTCCCGTCCGCGCGGACGATTTCAAGCGCGTGCCGGTCGTTCGTCAATTTAGAAAATAAAATGCGCATATGTTTTTTCGCTGGAACCAGTATAGCAGGTAAGAATCGATTTTTCATGGCGTCTCCCCGAATGCAGGAGGCCTCACTCCTCGTAACATCTTTCCTATGTTCATGGAATCTTCGCGCAGCGGGCGCTCCAGCTCGTCGAACTCACGTGGCGGGAGCCGCGGCGGGAATCGCACCGCTCAGAATCGCGCCCGGGATGATCAGGGCCGTTTCACCGAGCGCGGCAGCCGCGGTGGGCGCTCCTCGAGCCGCTAACCTCGCTGACTCATGCACGCCTAACCGAACTCTCTATGAGGAATGACACGCACCGCCGCCATACGATGACGGATCTGGACGTCCCAGGCCGCTCGAACAGCATGCAAAGCGATGCAGACATGAATCGGACGGGCCGCACGACGCAGATAGGAAGAGGCATTCGGAACGAAGACGATATCGATCTGGGCATCGACGCCGAAATGGACGAAGAAATTAGCAATAACAAAGATGCCTAATGGTCGCCAAAAAACCCGGTAGAAGCCGGGTTTTTAAGCTTAAAAACAGCCGTAAGAATGTCCATGCACGGTCGTCTCGATGGGTATGGGAGGCCTAACTCCCGTGAACATAACGCACTATGTTGAACGCTATGCAGAACGATCGCGACGACAAGAACCGTTCCACGGGCAACTCCTCCGACGACCGCTCGAATACCCAAGAGAGTCAGGGACGTCAGGCGCAGAATGGCCAGAACGAGAAATCCGGCTCGAACGACGGACGCTCGAACAATGGCCGCAATCTGAGCCAGGAAGACCGCAGCCGCGGTGGCCAAGCGGCCGCTTCCCGCAACGAGCGCGACAATCAAGGCCGCTTCAGTAACGAGAACCGCTAACGAGCCTCTCGGTATGGACGTTCAGAACCTCGCGCCCCGAGGCGATTGGAAGGGCGATCACGAAGAAGGGACCGGCCAAGGCACCTTGAACAAGATGAAAAACATCTGGAAAGGCGAAAAGCCGATGCGCGCCGACGACATGGAAGAAAATCGCCGCCTGCGCCGCGATCTTGGGCAGAGTCCCACCTCCGATCGCAAGTAAAACCAAGATCAAGTGAAACGAAAACGCTCCGAGGCTTGCCGGAGCGTTTTCGCTTTACGCCGACGGAACCTTCGGCAAGCGTTTCCAGACGACATGGGAATAAACGATCGTCGCACCGGCGACCGCGATGGCCGGCAGGACGATCAAACCGCTGGCCTGGGCCGGCAGGAAGAGGCCGATCAACGATACAACGGCCATGATCTTGAAAAGCTTCGAGCCGAAACGGTGCGTCTTGTCCCACACTTCGTCGCTCGCAAGCGTCCAGGGCGTGCGGATGCCGACGAACCAATTGCGATGGGCGCGGCCGAGTACGATGCCCAAAACGTACCACAGCGCGGCGAAGGCGGGCACGAGCCAGCGACCGAAGGCGAAGCGTGTTCCCAAGTTCCAGGCCAGGATCATCGCGTGGAGATAAGCGAAAAAACCCAGCACGGCGAGCCAGAGGAGATCGTAATCCTTCCGGAATTTTTCAAGATTCTCCTTAAGCGGGTCGATTTTCGGGATCAGGGCATACAATCCCAAAAAGACGAGCATGATGCCCGGCACAAAGAACGCGCCCGCGGCTTTGGACATCGTGCCGTTCGCTTCACCTGCCGCGTTCCAATGCGACACGAACGCATCCGGCAGGCGCGCATACCAAAAGGCGCTGGCCGCGACAGAAACAATAAAGAGAAGCCACATGACAGCAAAAGCGTTACGTTTCATGGGAGGAGGAGTTCTTCGATTTTATTCTTGTCACGCCAGTATTCCAATCGCCACTCCCCTTTTTCGATTTCAACCAGTCGCTCTTCCACCCCGTCTTGCGATTTCAATTCCCGCCGGCGTTCGCCAAGCTTCTGGCGCGCCTCGGCGGTGAGGCGGGTCATCAAGGTGAAGAGCGGCGGTTGCGTTGGAATCGGCATAGAGGCGATCAGCGGGTTTTGCGACCGAGAAGCCGGGACATGTGTTTTTTACCGGCTTCGACGCCCGGCTGATCGAAAGCGTTCACATCAAAGAGTTCGCCCGCCATCGCCGTCGCGATCATCAGGCTTTGCAACAAAGCGCCGAGAGAGCGGCCGGAGAGGTCCGGCAAGTGCAGGGTGCCGTTCGGGCGACGATTGTCGGTCAAGGCCTCCGCCGTCGCTTGCCGCTCCGCGTGCACGAGCTTCCTCAGCGTGTGCCCGGAAAAATAGGAAACACCTTCGATATCCGGCCAAGAATCCGGCAGGCGGGCATCAATATCGAAATCATCGATCTCGATGAACGTGACGCTTTTGTCGAACGGACCTTCATTGTACAGCTGGATTTGCGAATGCTGGTCGGCGGGACCGACAGCGGCGACCGGCGTCGGGCCGATATCGACGGGTTTCTTTTTTCGATCCGTCTTCTTGCCGAGGCTTTCCGCCCACAGCTGGCGATACCATTGTCCGACAAGCGTTAAGCGTTTTGCATACGGCATGAACACGGAAATCGTTTTGCCGCGCCGGTAAAGCAGCCATTGAAGAGCGGCGTAGAGCATCGGCACGCTTTTCAATGGAGCCGTCTTCCAAAACGCCGCATCTTCGGCCGCCGCGCCCTTCCACAATTCGTCGACGTTGATGCCGGCCGCAAGTAAGGGAAATGCACCGACTTCCGTGAAGACGGAAAAACGGCCTCCGACGTTTCCCGGAATCGGCAGCGTCGCGTAGCCTTCGCGAGCGGCGATAGCTTGCAAGGTCCCTTTCTTGGCATCGGTCGTGGCAATGATCCGCTTCATTGCTTTCTCGTGGCCGACCGCGCGGATCAGCTCATGGCGCAAGAGAGAAAAAATTGCCATCGGCTCGATGGTGTCGCCGCTTTTTGAAATAACGTTGATCGCCGCGCGCTTCCAATCGACGCGTTCGACGACGTCGCGGACAGCACGTGGATCTGTCGCGTCGCCCGCAAACACGAGCTTCAACGCGCGTTCTCCGCGACGCAGCGTCTCCAAACCCTGAAGCGCCTCATGCACGGCCTGTGCGCCGAGCAAAGAACCGCCGATGCCGATCACGACAAGCGTCTCGATCGACGGGTCGAGCGCGCGCAAGAGCTTCCTCATCGCCTCCCGGTTCGGACGACGCTTTGGCACATCAAAAAAGCCGAGCTCGCCGGTTTTCTTCCGGTCCGCCAAGGCCCGGCGCGAAGCCTCCAGCCAGCCGGCAATCGCCTGGACTTCTTCCGGAGAGACGCCTTCCGCGCCGACCCGATTCCGCATCATGTTGAGGAAATCGTAGCGCAATGCCATACGCATTCAGTCTATCACGCTTTCCACAGGCTTCCGAACACGAACGGCGAATGTGCGAGCGAGAGCCCGGCTGCGATGCCGGCAGGGCAAGAGAGCACAAGATAGAGCAGGAAGGGTAAAAGAACCCCATTCCTTTTTCCGGCGAGCCAAAATGCCGCAAAGGCGGGCGGCAGGAAAAAAAGCGCCGCGACGAGGCTCTGCAGGAAGATCGTCAGCCAGAGACTGCCGGACATCTGCGCCTCGATCAGCATGAGGGGCACGCCGAGCAAGTACCAGATCAAGCCGGCCTGCACGGGTTTCAAACGCCATGCGCTGCGACGCTCGACCCAGAGCATCGCGAGCAGGATCAGGATATGGAGAAAGACGCGCATCATAGGATTCAACGCGTGAGTTCAAAGGCGTCTCCCGGACGAAGCCACAGCACGGCTTCGCTCCTCGCGTGGTCATACGCCCAAGAACCCGGCACGAGCGCGGACGGATCTTTTTTCGCCAAGGCCGCGCCATCCGCGCGGACAGAGGCTCCGAGACCGGCCGGCACGCGCATCAGCAAAGGCGCATTGACCCCTTCGTAGCTGATTTCAATGATGGGCGCATTCGCGACATCGACGCGATAGGAGCCGCCTTCCGCCACCGTGGCATACGCGTATTCGCCGTCGAAGGAAGGGCCTTTCGAGAGCGTCACCGACGCATTGCCTTCGAGTTCGGTAAACAAGACCTCCGCGTCGCCTTTGCCGCCGCGCAGCGCCACTTCGACCTGCGCATACGGACCCGGACAGCGCCTGACATTCCCTGTGTCGAGGAGGCACTCCGATCCCAAGAAAATCGAATTCGTGCCGATGACATCGCCTCGATCGAGATCTCGGGCGATCGACATGAAATCACCGGGCGTGAACGGATCCGGAGCGGACCACGCCGTCGCGTCGGTGAATGTCACACCGCTGAAACTGTTGCGCGGATCGGGCAGTTCGGCGTTTTTCTCTTCGAAGCCGAACGCCGATGCGCCGTTCGTGAAATGCGCGAAGGCGACATCTTGGACGCTCACCGGTCCGTCATTGAAGGTGAAGCCGTAGTGCGCCGGACCGGGCTTGGCGGACGTCGCGAGGCGCCCAAGCACCCTCGAACGCTTCAAGACGGCGCCGAAGGCGGCAAACGTGCCGCCGATCGGATTCTCGGCGATCAACGCGTCCATGACTTCGACATTGACGCCGCGCATCCAAAATCCGCGTTCGCCGTTCAGGACGCTGACAAGTCCCGCGAAGGTCGCTTTGGCTTCCGGAATGTAATCCCCCGCACCTTTCCCGTCGTCAATGTACAACCCGATATGTGCATTGGCGCGCGCAACATTGTTTTCGAAGAGGCCGAGATCGGCTTCGCGCGGGTGTAATTTTACGCCGGCGTTTGTCGTCGCCTCGTCGGAAAACCAATACCAGTATCCGAACCCCGCGCTGCCGACGGCGACATTGCCCTCCAGCCGGTTTCCAGGGTGGCGCAACAAGAAAGCGGCCGGCATGCCGTCATGAGGCAAGGCGCCCGCGCGCACGTGGGCCACAAGATTGCCGGAAAAGGCGTTGTCGGTTTCCGCGCCGTCTTCAGTCGCGAAACAGTGACCGGAGACGTCGATCGCGACGTTCCCTTCGAGACGCGCGCCGCTCGCCTGACGGAGCGTGACGCAACGGTTATCGGAATCGCGGATAACGTTTGATGCGATGACGGAATCGGAGACGCCGTCCAAGAAGAGGGTGTACTGGCCCGCGACGCCGGAGCGCCCCAAACCGACGAGCTCCGTATTTTTCAAGGTCACCGCAGCATGGTTCAGCGCGTGCACGGAAGCGCCCATGCCGCCACCGACGCCCTGGATGCTGATATTGCGTCCGAGCAAGGCGACTTCGGAGCGAAGTCCTTCTTCTGAACGGTGCGCTTTTTCAAGAGGGCGATCGAGCGTCAACGTGGACCCTTCGATCGCTTTGATGCGCCTGGATTCTTGTTCGTTGTTCGAAGCGCCGAGAACCGCGATTTCCGATCCGAGCGGCCATGCGACCGGCGCTTCCAAAGTGATTTTGCTTGCGCCCGGATTCGCGGGCGCCGCTAAGCGGGTCCAAGCGGAACCGACATCCGCTCCATACAACGCGAGCGTCCCGCCGTCGATCGCAAACCCGTCATCCGTGATTCCGGTCGTGGCGGCGCCGACGAGCATAATTTCAATCCGACGAATCGCGGGCAGCGGCGCATCCGAGGATCCGGCCGTCAACGATCCGCTCACCGTGATCTGGCGCGCGGCCAGATGCGCTGAACGATCGGGGGCGAAAGCGAGCGCGCCGCGCACATCGAGCGATTTCAACGTTGGGCCGTTTTCCAAGTCATAGACCACGCGCACAGTGGCGGGAATGACGACGCGCCCGCCCGTCCCAGGCTTCGTCCCGCCCCAAACGCCCGCATCGCTCCAAACGCCACTCTTCACTGCCACGCTATCCTGAACGATCGATGCGCCGCTCCTGGCCGCCACGTCATCCGAGATCGAAGGGATGGATTGCTCGAAAAGCCTGTCGAAGTCGGCGTAGGAAGCGATAGGCTCCCCTTCCTTATAGTTGAAGAAAAAAGCGTCGGAAAGATCATCGACGTAGGTATTCCAGGCCGTGCCGTATAAAGCGCTGGCCGCCGTCTCGGAAGAAACCCAGCGCAAGCGTCCGCCGGCTCCGACCGCAAAGACGCGCGGATCACTCTGGAGCTTCACGAGCCGCGAACCCGGGCGATACGTGACGTTGCCTCCGATCACGTACGAGGCCAATTCTTCATCGGAGACGGTACGAACGCCTGAAAAATCCCGGTACCACGAAAAATAGATTTTTTCGTTCGGAAAGACGTACCGCTTGCCTTCATCGATGTAATACACGGCCGACGAAGACCCTTTCACGAGGGGGCTTGCCGCGCGCGCCCAAGACGGCAGGCAGAGCGCCAAGAAGATCGCAAGAACGAAAAAGCGGGATTTCCGCATATGCGCGTAGTGTAGCACAGCGTTCATACGCAATGCGCGTAACAAAATGATTTCAGCATCACGCCGTGGGAAGCGGGGGCGGGCTGAGCAGCTTCAGCGCCTGCCGAAGTTTTTTTACGTACGTCACGGTTTCCGCGAGCAAGGTGGCGTTCTTCATCGTGTTGACAGCCGCGCTCTTCGCGCCTTTTTTCTTGGCGAGCGCGCTGATTTCCGCCGCATGTGGCTCGGACCATTCATCGCCCCATTGCTTGATCGCCTTCTTCACCCGCGTTTCGCCGGTGTTATAGGACGCCGCCAAGTATTCGTCCACGCGCAACGGATCGACATAATGGAGATCTTTCACGGCCAGCGGCATGGAAGCCAAGATGGCATCGAGATAGGCGGTCTGGGCCTTGATGGCGTTGACCGGATCCGACATTCCAGACGTAAAATCCGAGATTAGACCGAGCTCCTTGCGCTTGGCCATCATCGCGTAGGTACTTGGGATGAATTGCACGAGGCCGAGCGCCCCGGCCGAAGAACGGGCGTAGATGTAGGCGTCCTCCTGATTGCCGGCCATGGTCACGTAGAAGGCTCCCATGGCAATATCCGCATCGGGGCCGGAAAGCGCGGCCAAACCGACATGCTCAATGATCGCGATCGATTCAACCAATTTCGGATCGATGACGTCGACCATCAGCTGATCGGGAAAGGCGCGTGAGCGCACGCCGGACGCGCGGAGCGCTTCGTACGCGGCGACGATCTCGCCTCGCAAGGTATTCTTGCCCCATTCCACCATCTCCCCCGTCTGGAGCGCGCTCGAATACGGAGTATAGACCACATCCTGCAGCTCATACCGCGGCTTTTTCTTTGAAACCGAAATATCTTTGAAGATCGGGTAGCGCACGGCCACGACCACGCGATCGGCCGTATCGACCGCGAAGTTCGAATTCACGCCGTTGGTTTTTTTGACTGAGATCGTATAGTCGCCCGGTGCATCGTCGAACTTCAATCCGGTGCCGTTTTTGCGCGCCTCGACGTACTGGATCTCATCCGTCCGCGAATTCCAGACGGCCAACGTCACGTCGACCCAGACGTCGTAGCTCGTCACCACCTCAGTCTTCGTCTTGGGCGCGCTCTTGAGGCGTTCCTGTAGCTCCCGACGCGCGCGGATCACGGCGTTCTCAAGCGTGGGAAGAGGCTGCCACGACACCGGCGTATCGCTCAGAGACGCCGCAGGCGACGACGTCGCATTTTGCGTGGCATCGAGAGGCGGGTTGGCCGTTTCCATCGCTTTCAAGAGCGCGCTGGGCGACTCGGCAATCAGGCCGCTGGCCGGATCGTAAAAGCGCCCATCGGACATTTCAAAGACCCTGGGGCTCTCCGCATGCGCCTGCGCGACGATGCCAAAAAAGGAGAGGCCGGCAACCACGGCGACAATGAGGCGGGAATGGAACGATAGACGGGAGAGAAGAGGCATGAGAGAAGCTTCGTTTCTTACAAAGCGGTTGATGTGGCCGCAAGATCAAAGTCGCGGTAGACGTTACGCGCGTTCCAAAGAAGGAATCCTTTCCCGCCTTGATCGCGAATCGCCTTGATCTGCGCCCGGATCTTGTCAGCGCCGTAGACCGCGCCGATATCGAAGGCCTGGATCCACGGGCGCTGATGCGCAAGCGCGGCGTCGCACGGCAAGAGAAAGGTGGAGGTCGCGCTTTTCACGCCGCGTGCGAGAGCGTCGCACTCTTTCTCGCGGCGCGCATAGAGCATGTTGGCTTTTTTCAAGCTGTCGGCGATGATCTCGTAGGGATGCTCCGCCGGATTTGCGAATCCGAGCGTGCCGTTGCCGTAGTGCGAAGGATACACCATTGGAGAGATGGCCGTCGCATTCGGCAGCGCGTCGACTAAGAGTTGCCCGATACCGAGATCGTAGTCCACGTACCAAGTGACGTAGCCGAACAGGTCGTAGGAAATTGGAATGTGCTCTTTGACCTCCAGTTGATCGTGCATGAAGCGGAAGAACTCGGCGATCACCTGATGCTTCGGCTTGGCCGCCTGTTCGGGCGGATAGCTGATCGCCGCCATATCGCCGTCGGACGGGAAGCGGATGTAATCGAACTGCACCTCGTCGAAGCCGCGCTGGTAGGCTTCGCGAGCAATCTCCGCATTATACCGCCACGCCGCTTTCGACGCCGCATTGACCCACACGACACCCTTGTAGTCGGCCCATACGCCTCCGCCTTTTTTCTGGATCGCTTCTTCCGGGAAACGCGAAACGTAGGAAGGATCCTGAAACACAAAGACGCGCGCAATGCGGTAGAGGTGCTGCTCCCCCGCTTCTTTCAAGACCTCGTCGAGTTCCTTGATCGTGGCTTTTTCCGGTGCGGCGGATTTCAGCGAGGCGCGCTTCGGCATGAAAGCCAAGCGCCCGTTGCCGTCTTTCACGTCGATCACGACGGCATTCAAGCGATTGCGCTTGGCGTAGGCAAAGAGGCTGGAACGGAGGGGCGTCGAGGCGGCGGATGGCGCCGTCATGTAGAAGCCGCGCACTTCATTCGGCAGAGGGACGTGAAGAACCGCGTTTGAAGATTCCGCAAGCGGCGGCGTCGAGGTGGCGGCCGCGTACATCGTCCCGGCCCAGTCCGGCGAAGGAGCCGTAAAATAAATGCCCAAGACGATGGCAGTGCCGGCGAATACGAACCAGCTGAACGCGTGTATCGGCGCGTTCCAACGGGCGTCGGGCATCTCCCAGAATCGAAACGGGTTGCTCATGATCATCGGCCGTAGGGCGGCTGCGCGTCCAGTTGGGCCGTGAGATCAAGCAGCTGGCCGCCGCGCGCGACCTTCAGCTTGACGGCATCTCCGACATGCAAGGTTTGAATCGCTTTCGCCAGTGTCATCTTTCCTTCCAGCTTCTTTCCGTTCAGCTCCAGGATGATGTCATTGATCATCAGGCCCGCTTGGGCGGCGGGACTGTTCGGCAGCACAACAAACTGGCCCGGCTCATCGGTCCCCACCAGTGCGCCATACGCGTAGGCGAGATGATTTTCGAGCTGCAATTCGGGAGTGATCGGGAAATAACGGACGCCGAGCCGCGGGCGGGCGATCGCTCCGTACACGCGGTAGGAGTCGACAACATTCCGAATTTCCGAAACGGGAATCGCAAAACCGAGACCTTGGCCACCCTGTTCGACCGCAGTGTTCATGCCGATGACGTTGCCATTGGCGTTGAGAAGCGGTCCGCCGGAGTTGCCCGCATTAATGGCGGCGTCGGTCTGGAGAAGCTCTTCGAGGCGCTCCGTCGCTCCGGTCACGTTGTTGGCGGCTTCGACGTCACGGTTGACGCCGGACAAGATACCGCGTGTGACGGTGTTGGCGTATTTTCCGAGCGCATTGCCGATCGCGATCGTCGTCTGCCCGAGCTTGTACGCGTCGTTCGCTTCGAGCGCGAGCGACGGGAGATTCTTGGCGTCGATCTTGAGGAGCGCCAGGTCGTTCACCGGATCGATATCGGCGACCGCGGCTTTGAACGAGCGTCCGTCCGTCAGGAAGACGGTCAAAATCGCATTCCGCGCGTAGGCGACATGGCGATTGGTGGCGATCAAGCCGTTCGGATCAACGATGAAGCCGGTCCCTTTTCCGACCTGGACGTTACCGATGCCGTTACCCCTCGCTTCTTCTTCGACAATGATCGAAACCACGGCCGGAGAGGCTTTGGCGACGACCTGGATCATGCGATCTTCTTCGGTGAGCGG
>CAYYII010000007.1:11731-13540 GCA_964471445.1 uncultured Gammaproteobacteria bacterium | reverse complement strand
CGTCGTGAAGGCGCTTAACGGCTCCTCTGTGCCCGGTGACATCGTTCTAGATCTGTTCGGCGGTTCCGGCACCACCCTGATCGCCTGCGAACAGGCAGGGCGCAAGTGCCGAATGATGGAGATCGACCCCGGATACTGCGATGTAATCATCGCGCGGTGGGAGAAATATACCGGAAAGAAGGCGGAAATCATCACCTGAATTGGGTAATTGGGTTTTAATTCCAATTATGGCGACTGAAGCGCAAATAAAAGCCAACCGCGATAATGCGAAGAAGGGTGGCAGGCCCAAAGGGTCGGTCAGCCGAGAGAATCGCATCCGCTTAGAGTTGCGCAATCAGCTGATGCAGAAGGTCGCGGAACACTTCGATGATCTGTCAGAGGCGAAGATAGCGCTGGCTAAGGGGCACTTCGTACAGGTCACCGATCCCGAGACCAATGAGATCAGGGTTTATAAGAAATCCCCCGACGGAAAGTCTATCGAGTGGCTTCTCGATCAAGCCATCGGAAAACCGACCCAGCATCAGACCGTCGAGTTCGAGGGGGAGATCGACTGCTCGCTTAGCAAGCGTGCGCTTGAACTGATGGTTCCATTTATCACCGACGACAATGACAAAGACAACGAAGAAAATAAACGCGTGGATGGCGACTCTCGCGAGGCTGAGGGAGCCGGATCAGGAAAAGGCAACGTGGATCAGGCAAAGCCTGATGCCGAAACACAATCTGCCGATCTTCGGTAGATACTTTTTCCCGCATCTGATCGCTGGCGAAGTCCCTGATTGCCATGCGGACCTTATTCGTGAACTCGCGCGGCAGACCGATAGCGCGATCGTCTTTCCTCGCGGGCACGCCAAAACGACATGGGAGAAGATCGACACCATTCACGACATCGTCTACAAGCTTGAGCCAGTGATCTTGTACATATCGTGCACGCTTACCGAAGCGCAGTTTCATTTTGAGAGCATAAAGTTTGAGCTTGAAAATAACGCGGCGCTGCGGAAGGTGTACGGAAACATCGTGCCACCGGATTCAAACCTGTCCCGCAAATGGACGAACAAGCATTTCGAGACGACGAACGGCGTCAACGTCGTAGCCCGTGGGGCGCGTAAAGGACGCGGCGTGAACATCAAGGGGAGCAGGCCGACTAAGATCGTGATTGATGACGTGGAGAATGATGAGGCCGTGCGCAGCTCGGAATTGCGGGACAAACTCGACCGCTGGATTTTCGGCGTGATCATCCCGTCCCGCGACAAAGAGCGCGGCAGGGTGAAGATGATCGGGACGATTCTGCACCCGGATGCCGCGCTCGTGAAGTTTTACAACACGTTCGGTGGCATCAAGCGTTCCGCGATCGAGGACGGCAAGAGTATTTGGCCGCAATTCTGGCCGCTAAAAAGACTCGCGGAGGAACGTCGCGCCGTGGGAGCCCTCGTGTTCGATCAGGAGTACATGAACATCCCGATCACTGCTGCGGCACGGCTGGTGAAAGAAAGCTGGATCATACGCAGGCCGAAGCCGCTGCCGACGTGGACGGATGAAGAAGGCAATCTCGCGCAGGTCGTGGACGCCTTCGGCGCGGCTGATCCGGCCATCAGCGAGAAAGAGACAGCCGACTACACGGCGGTGGCAACGGTCTGGCGGAACATTGAAACGGGACGGCTTACGGTCGTGGACATCGAGCGAGGCCATCTGTCGTTCCCGGATCAGGTTCGCATGATCCTGCGCAAGCATCGCACGTTCAACTACCAGACGTTCGGGATCGAAACTGTGGCCTACCAGAAGGCGCTCAAGCAGGAGATCGACCGGATCGGT
>CAYYII010000007.1:5544-11721 GCA_964471445.1 uncultured Gammaproteobacteria bacterium | reverse complement strand
GAACACCTACGTCCCCACCTCGGAGATTACGGTCGATAAAGACAAAGTGCGGCGGTTCTTGCAGGTTCTGCCATTCATCGAGAACGGAACGGTCGAGTTCGCCAACGACCTGCCGGAGGAGTTTTTCGCCGAGCTGCTCGCGTTCCCACACGGCCAGCACGATGACATGGTCGATGCCTTCGTTCACGCCGTTGGCCTCGCGATTCAAGGCGAGACTCCGCAAATCATCCAACTATGATTCCTGACATCCCACAATGGAAACACCTCGTGCAGCTCATCGAAACGATGGGCTACGGGGAGCTGCGTCTCGTGGTTCAGGACGGAAAGCCTGTGCGGGTCGAGATCGTCGTCAAATCGATCAAGCTCGACGACCCGAAGGACGTTGCTGACAAATTGCGGATGGCAAGATTGTGAGTTATCCCCAGCCTGCTATCCGGCCGATTTTGTGATATTCTTTACCCAGTAGACAACTCAAACTTCCCTTACGGAACAACCGAGGGGCTTCGACGCTGCGCAAGCAGTAGTCGGGCCTCTCGTTTTTTTATAAGCACATGGGCATCTTCGATCGCATCGCCGCGCGAATCGGCTACACCAGAAAGGGCTACGAGAGCGGAAACCTCGCCGCGTTCCTTGGTATTGGCACAAGTTCCGTCCGCGATATGCAGCTTAACAAGGGCTGGGTGTATGCCGCCGTTCATGCGATCAGCGAGGCGATGGCCAACATCGACTTCGTTCTGTACGAAAAAAAGAGCGATGGTACGGTCGCGGAGGTCAAGGAACACGCCTTGCTTGATTTGCTCGACGGCGTGAACCCGACGATGACCGGCTACGAATTGAAACATCGCACAGGCAGTCATCTTGAGCTGGCTGGCAATGCCTACTGGCTGCTCTATGGCGCGAACGGCAAACCCGTGAACAGCGATACCGAAGCGCCGACGGCCGTGTACCCGCTCAATCCGTCGAAGATCACCATCGATCGCGGCGACTTCCCGGAACTGGTGCGGCTTTATAAGTACACGGACAAAGCATCGACGATCCCGTTCCAGCCGCATCAGATTCTGCATTTGAAATATCCGAATCCGAGCGACGACGTCCTCGGCTTGGCTCCGGTCGAGGCGCTGCGCTCATGGATCGAAACCGATCAGAACGCTGCCGACTTCCAACGCGTCTATTTCCAAAACGGCGCGAAGGTCGGCGGGATTCTCAAGAGCAAGAACACGCTGACGCGCGATCAGATCGAGCTGCTGCGCGCTCAATGGCAGGAAACGCAACAGGGGCTGCGTAATGCGCACAAGCCGGTGATCCTGCCGTCGAGCCTTGAATATCAAGACATCACGAAGTCGCAGCAGGAGATGGATTTCGTGAACAGTCTGAACGAGCTGCGGGACAAAATCCTTGCCGGTTTGCGCGTTCCGAAAACGATCCTCGGTAATGCGGAAGGATCGACCAACCGCGCCACGGCCGAAACCGCGACCTACGTGTTCGCGCTCTACACCATCAAGCCGAAGATGAAGCTGATCACGGCCTACCTCAACGAGTTCTTGGTGCCGCGCTTCGGTGACAACCTTTTCCTCGCTTTCAAAGACCCAGTGCCGGAAAACAAAGACGTCGAGCTTCAGGAACTGACCGCAGCGATGGGGACGCAGGGGATTCTTACGATTAACGAGGCACGCTCCCGCTATCGCGGTCTCGGACCGATTAAGGGCGGCGACAACATCATGGCTCCCGTTACAACGCAGCCGGTCGCCTCGAACCCGCCGCAGGAAAGCGCTGCCGGAACCCCCACGGAAAATCAAACCCGATCCGAAGTCTCTACCAAAGGCGTCGAGACGTCCGGTAAGCCATTCCGAACCCAGCACGCCCGGAATGCCGAGAAGCGCCGGGAAATCGCCAGAGCGGTCGCTGTGGCGGCGCTTGCTGTTGTGAAGGAAAAGATCAAGCAGAAGGACATCACGCAGCTGTCCGATGAGGAGTACGGAAAAATCTGGCAGGCGAAGATCGCTCGCATTACGGGCTTCGAGAAAAAACAGGCGGACATTTTGCGCAAAGTAAACGAGACGCAGAAGAAAGAAGTTCTGCGGAAGCTCCCATCGGCGATCAAACGAGCAAAGGCCGTCGATACCGAAAATCTCATGGACAGGGACAAGTACGTGAAGATCATCGTTGACGCTTCCGTGCCGATTCAAACTGCCCTATTCGAACAGGAAGGGCTCGAGGCGGCAAAGCTGGTCGGGGTCGAAGAAATCGATCTGCTCACTCCCGCCGTGAAGGAGGCAATCAATAAGTCCATGACGAAGATGGCCGAAAGCTACACCGACACGACCGTCGATCTGCTCAAGGACAAAATCGAACAGGGTATCGAGGAAGGGTCATCGCTCGACGAGCTGAGCGGATTAATCGACGACGTCTATGAGTTCAGCGATCTAACCCGCGCCGATGCCGTAGCTCGCACCGAGACAACCCGCATCAGCAACGATGCCAAGGTGTCCGCGTGGGAGCAGAGCGGCATCGTGGGTTCGAAGACTTGGTACACGGCCGAGGATGAACGCGTCTGCACGTACTGCGATGCGATGAACGGCACGAACGTCGCGCTCGGGGACAACTTCGTCGATGAGGGCGGCAGCATCGACGGATCAGACGGTACGTCGATCGAGGCCGACTACAGCGACATCGGCGGTCCTCCCGCGCACGTCAATTGCCGCTGCGATCTTCGACCCGACGATATCAATTCTTAAATACATTTATGAAACGATCACGCATCACGACCGCGACGACGACGCTCGTCCGTACCGGCCCAGGAACGCTTCACACCATCGTCGTCGGCAAGGCAGTCGCGGCTGCTGTCATCACGGTTTATGACGCGCTCACCGCCACCGGCACGCCGATTGCCGTAATCACTTTCGGGGTCGCGCTTCTTACAGATCCGCCCCTTACTGCGCTCTACGACATCGATTTTTCCATCGCCCTGTGCGTAGTGACGTCACAGGCTACGGATATCACGCTGTCGTACCAGACGCTCAACCCGTAACTATATGGAAACCACTCTACAACTCACGAAGCTGGACGTCGGCTTCAAGGAAAAATTAGCCGAGGCAATCGCCAAGGCGAGCATCAAGGCCATCATCGAACAGACCAAGGCCGCGAGCGATGAGGACACGGGAACATTCGACGTCATCATTTCGACGATGGACGTCGACCGCCACGGCGAGAGCGTCGACGTGAACGGTTGGGATCTCACGCATTACAAGACGAACGGCGTCGTTCTGTGGGCGCACGACTACGGCGGTTTGCCGATCGGCGTATGCACCGCGATCGCCACGCAGGACGGCAAGCTGCGGGCGCAGGGCAAGTTCGTTCCGGGCGATGCCAACCCCTTCGCCCAGCAGGTGCGCAAGCTCTACGACTTCGGCGCGGTAAAGGCCACATCGGTCGGTTTCATTGCCGAGGAGACGAACGGGAACGTGATCACGAAGGCCGAGCTGCTCGAATTTTCCTTCGTACCTGTCCCGGCCAATCCGTACTGCCTCACGCTTGAGAAGGCGGGCTGGAACGTCGGCGAGCTTGTGACGAAGGGTCTTCTACTCGCTGAAAAGAAGGACGATGCGCCACCGGCTGACGCACCGCCCGCAGATGACGGCGCAGGCGATGGAGACGCGCCGGACGACGCGGCCGAGGAGGAAAAAGAAAAGACGGAAGTCACGGCAGCGCTTGCGGACATGAAAACAAAAGTGGATGCCGTGATCGACGATGCAGCGAAAGCCGTTCTCGCCGCGCTCGGCGCGGAGGCTGCCGCAGACGATGACGGGGCGGCGACTGAGGAAGGCAAAGCCGTGACGCAAAAAGAGGGACGCGTGCTGTCGGATAAGAACCGCTCCCTCATTCAAACAACCATCGAAGCTTTAGCAAACGTCACCGCCGCCCTGAAAGCCTTGCATGACGCAACGGAACCGAAAGGTGGCGAGGGGAAAGCAGTCCCGACCGATGGGGGCTCCCCGAAACAAAGGTCGATCCCCGCAGCGTCGCCAACGAAAGCAGCCCTCGAGGAGTGGCTGTTCAATCGGGAGGTGTTGCGGATCGCAAACAACGCCACGAGCAAAGCGCTTGAACGGATCAATGAGCGCATTCGTGGCGGTAAGAATCTAACTTAACCAAACATTTATATGGATGCAGAAATGCAAAAACAGCTCGAGCAGTCTTTCACTGACATCGTCGACAAGACGATGAAGGACGGCATCGAGAAGCACATCGGCCCGATGGTCGCGGCCAGCGTCGCGGAACAGGTGAAATCCCTCCGCCTGCGCGAATCGACCGGGGAAACAAAAATCTCGGTTGAAGCCAAAGAAAAGTTCGTCGCAGCCGTACGCGCTTCCGTCGGCATGAAAACCAAGGCCAACGAAGCGCTCATCATCGAACAGGACAGCCGTGGCGGGTATCTCGTGCCGGTGGAAATCGCCAGCGAAATCCTCCGTATCGCGGCTTCCGTCGGCATCGTCATGTCGCAGGCCACCAAGTGGCCGATGGCATCCGACGAGCTCGACATCCCTTCGTATCGCGGTTCGTTCCTCACTGGGGACTACCTCGGCGTGGATGCAGCGGGAACGGCAACGGGCATCACGTTCAATTCCGCCCGCCTGATCGCCAAGCAGTGGCAGCTCGCCTTCGTGGTCGGCAACGACCTCTTGGCCGATGCCACGGCGAACGTCGCCGACTGGCTCATGGCTCTCGCCGGTGAAGCGAAAGCGAACATGGTCGACAAGCAGGGCTTCGTCGGCGCTGGTCCATTCGTCGGCATCACCCTCGACACCGGATGCACGACCTACAACCTCGGCGGTTCGACCACCTCCGGCGAGACCACCTTCGCGTCGATGACGATCAACGACTGCGCGGACGTTATCGCCCAGCTCGAGGAATCGCTGCTTGATGGCGCCGCGTTCTACTTCGAACGCACCGTGTGGGCGAAGCTCCGGATGCAGAAGGACACCGTTGGCAACCTGATCTTCTCGCAGGCCAACGCCGCCGAGATTCTTCAGTACAGCAAGGGCGGCGGTCCGAAGCTCGCGGGCATGATCCTCGGCTTCCCGGTCTACACCTGCCGTCACCTCCCGGCGAACAGCGCCACGGCCGTCTCTACCATCTTCGGCGTATTCGGCAACTTCAAGTCGTTTGCCTACGGCGAACGCGGCGGGATGACCGTCAACCAGTTCGAGTCCGGTTCGTTCGGCGGCAAGGAAGTCGCTCTCGCCAACCAGCGCGCTCTGGTGCTGCGCGATCGCCACGCTCTCGTGAACGCGCTCCCGGCGTCGTTCGTGAATATCAAGACCTCGGCCTCCTAATTCACCCTGAATAGAATCCTATGCCCGCAAACGTATACGACAACGTCAAATCCGTACTTGCGCTGCCTGCGAAGTCGATCACCGCCACCACGACGGGTTCGGCTGTCGACACGCTTGGATATGAGAACGCAAAGCTCTCTATCAATCTCGGCGTTCTCGACATCACCACAGGCGACGAAACGTACGTCCTGACGATCACGGAGTGCGCCACATCCGGCGGCTCCTTCGTCGACACAGGCCTTGTTCTTCCGGCCATCGTCGGCGGCACCGCCAACAACTCCGTTGTTGTGCAGCGTGTCTCCGGCCTCGGAACGACCCGCCTGCGCTATCTGAAAGTGGTCGCAACTCTCGCTGGTACCACGCCGATCTTCGTCGGCTCTGCCACGTGGGAATTCGGCCGCGCGCTCCAGAACCCCGTCTAATCGGGTTTCGGCCTTGGCCTCCGCATCTTGCGGGGGCTTGGCGGACACCTGATCAACGCTATGGCATCAATCCTCCTACCCTACGCACTCACAAATGCCAGCCGCATCGGATCGCGGCTTACTTTTACGCCGTCTGCGGACCAGACGACGCTCTTGGAGAACCTGATCAACGCCGCGACCGACTTCATCGAATCGCGGACGAACCGCCGTTTCAAATCAACAGCCTACACGAATGAAGTCTATTCGTTCCTCGAAGGCATCCGGCAGATCGTCGCCTTGAGGCAGGCGCCCGTTACTGCGCTCACAAGCGTCCAATACCGCGCTGGCACACCGAGCAATCCGAACTGGACGAGCTTCATCACCGACCAATTCGAGCTGGTCTCGGACGGCTTGTCCGGCCTCGTGCGCATCTACGGCAACCT
>CAYYII010000007.1:3865-5532 GCA_964471445.1 uncultured Gammaproteobacteria bacterium | reverse complement strand
CAATAACCTGCGCGCGAGCTATACGGCCGGGTACCTGATCGACTTTACGAAGATCGGCGATCCGACCAAGCACAATCTTCCGGCCGACATTACCGATCTGTGCGAACGCATGGTCGTCCGGTCTTACAAGCGCCGAGAGGGGGAGGCAGAAAAAATGGTCGGCGGTCCTCAGTCGACGATGACGTGGAACGATTATCTCGACGCGGCGGATCAGGATGTGCTCGCGCGATATGAACGCTATTTGCTCGCATAAGTATGGATGACCAAGGCGTCACAATCACCATCGAAGGACTGGATGCGCTTCGGTCGAAGTTCGCAAAGTTTCCGTCTGCCGCAAAAAAGTACATCGGGCAGGCGCTCGATGAGAGCGGACGCGTGCTGCTGCGGTACAGCCAGCAAGCTACGACCGCAACCGTTCCCCAAAAGACGGGCGCGCTCCGTAGCGCGTTCAAGTGGCAAACGAATGGCTTGTCGGGACAGCTGTTCGTCGATCCTTCCGTCGCGCCCTACGGCATCTTCGTCCACGAAGGAACGAAGCCGCACGACATCTATCCACGAACGGCATCCGTTCTCGCTTTCAACTGGACGCGGGGCGGCTCATACGGAAGAAGCGCAAGCGGCAGATCAAAATACATCCCAAAACAAAATCTCGGCACGATTTTTGCCCGTCACGTCAGACACCCCGGAACGAAAGCGCGGCCGTTCATGCCGATGATCGCACGGCAGGCCACGCCGGAAATCCTGACCGCCTTTAATCAAGCGTTCGGCCGCATGGTCAGCGAATTGAAATAAACCTATGCCTGGAATCTCCGCGACAATCAAAGCAGCGCTCAAGACGAAGCTCGACGCGCTCGTCTCCGCTGGAACGCTCGGCGAGGTGCAGGAGGACGACCTTCGCAAGAGCATTTTCGAACGGGACTTCGGCGCGTATCCGGCGGCGGTGCTGACCAGCCCTGCCACCGACAGCGAGGCGCTGGATAACCGCGACAACATGCGTTCGTACCTCTTCGAAGTCGTCGTATTCCAAAAAGCAGACAACATCACGAGCGCGACCGCCATCGAGGAGCTGATCGAAACGCTGCTCGACAAGTTCGACAACGATCCGGCTCTCTCCGGCGCCGCGCCCGGCGGAGTGTTCCCATCGACGTCGCGCCCCGAGCCAGCGTCGATTCGGGGCAACAACTTCGTGGTGTTCTCCATCCTCATAAAAGCGCGCGGCATTAAAAATCTTACGTTCTAACTATGATCGACAAAGCAAAAAACAAGGCGATGGAATCCGAACCTTCGCAAACGGAGGCAGCACGCACCCAGCCGTTCTTCTTCTCGGGGGAGGGCAGGTGGAAACCGGTGACGATCCACGCCGAAAGTATCGCGCAGGCCACCGAGGAATGGGAACGCGTAAAAGAACCTAACAGCTAACTACAAAATATATGCCCGCAGCAAAAGGTATCGGCAGGATGATCCAATTCGGGATCGCAAAAGAAACAGCACGCGGCACCGCCAACGCGGCGGCCGACTACTGGCTTCCGTGGTCCGAGCATTCCATCGACGAAAAGGACGCGCGCGTACCGATCGACACGGCGATCGGAGTGATCGAGGACGGCAACGGCGAAACGATCGCAAAGCAGTGGGCAGAAGCGAGCGTGAAGGCGCCAGACGACGACACC
>CAYYII010000007.1:3587-3855 GCA_964471445.1 uncultured Gammaproteobacteria bacterium | reverse complement strand
ACCATTCTCCCACTGTTTCTCATTTCGCTGCTTGGAACTAACACTCCGGCGGCGAACAGCGATCCGTCCGGGATCGTCTACAACAACACCATCACGGTCGCACAGACCCCGATCCACCAATCGCTCTCGCTGTATTCGAACGACGACCTGTCGACGGCTGATTACAAGTACGCCCTCGGCGTGTGCACGAGCTTCGAGCTCGACTACATGGTCGGCAAGTTCGTTGAATTCATCGCCAAGCTGAAGTGCAAAAAGGGAGCGACGGCCA
>CAYYII010000007.1:0-3515 GCA_964471445.1 uncultured Gammaproteobacteria bacterium | reverse complement strand
CCGTCACGATTCGCGGGGCGAAGCTGCTCATTCAGAACAATATCGAAGACGATCATAACCTCGGCAGCTTGGCTCCGACCGATTTCGTCAACAAGCAGTTCAAAATTACCGGCGAGTTCGAGCTGTGCTGGGTCGATGAAACCTACAAGACGATCGCCATCGCTGGCACGTCGAAGGCATTGCGCTTTGATCTCATCAACACGGACGTGACGATCGGCACCTCCGCGAACCCTGAGCTGCGCATCGATCTTGCGAACGCGATCTTCGGCCAGCCGACGCGCGCGATCAAACTGAACGACATGGTTATCCAGACGATCCCGTTCACGGCCTACTACTCCACCGGCGACAGCAAGATGGTCACCATCCTCGCTACCAATCTTAAGAACGGCTACTAGCCCATAAAACTATGAGAACCACCACGCAAATCAAGCTGCCCGTTTCCGGCATCCTCGCGGACGTCATCGAATCGTGGACCTTCGGGGAGTTCGAACAGATCGAAAATGCGACGAAGACCATGGCTCGCCTGCATATCAACGCCGACGGATCGCAGGACGTCAGCCTTGCCGATGCCGGAGCAGATGACCGGCTCGCCATGCGCCTTGCCGTGAAAAAGCTCACGGCGGCGGATGGCAGCGACATTCCGGTGACAGACGAGGCTATCTCGACCCTTCACCTGAACGACGGCAAGGCTCTGCAACTGGCGGTGAAGAGCGTGGGCGCTCACGAAAAAAAAGACTAGAAGCGCGGCGGCTCGCTCGCTACGACGCTAGCTGACACCAGAAGTCGTCGCAGGATCATGCCATCGCAAAGCTCGCATTGACCCTGCACAAGTCCCCGCAGGAGATCCGCGACATGACCTTCGAGGATGCGAACCTCCTGATCGCGGCTCTCGAGATGAACGAAGAGAAACAAAAGTACGACGCAGCGAAAGCTAACTAGCACCGACTATGGCCAGCGAATCACAACTCGATATCGTCGTGAACGCTCGCGACAACGCCACCAAGGAGCTGTCGTCTATTGGCGATAAGATCGGCGGCCTGATGAAGGTTGCCGCAGGCGCGGCGGTTGCGGCCGGTGCCGCGATCAGCGCTTTTGCTGTTAAGTCGGTGCTCGATTTCTCGAGGGTCGGGGATGAGGTGGAAAAGATGGCGGCGCGGACGGGTCTTTCCGCCGAGTCCGTTTCCGCTTTGCGCGTGGCAGCGGACGCTTCCGGCACGTCGATCGGGACCATTGAGGGGGCTGTGAAGAAAATGCAGCTTGGCATGCTGGAAAGCGCCAAGGGCACGTCGCACATGACGGGACTGCTCGATAAGCTCGGCCTTTCGGTAAAGGAGTTCAAAGCGAAATCGCCCGAGCAGCAGTTCGAGGCGCTGGCAAAATCCATCGGCAGCATTGCCGACCCAACCGCCCGCACGCAGGCGGCCATTCTTGCGTTCGGCAAATCCGGTTCGGATCTCATTCCGCTCATGGATAGCGGCAAGTTTTCGATGAAGGAATGGAGCGATCAAGCAAAAAATCTAGGCGTCTCATTTACCGATCTTTCAGCGAAGCACGCCGCTGATTTGAATGACGCCCTCGGCGCGGTAAAGAACGTGGTGCAGGGTCTCACGCTCGCGGTCGGCGGCCAGCTCGCTCCGTACGTCACGGATTTTATCAACAACGTCATCGTGCCCGCCGCGCCGAAGTTGCAGGCATTGGCATCCCAAGGATTCCAGTTTCTTCAAGCAGCCATCCACACAGTTTCAGCGAAGGTGCAGGAGCTGTACGCATGGCTCAAGCAAACGGGAATCGTCGACGCATTTTCCAAAGCCTTCTCCGCTCTTTGGAACGTGATCAGTCAGCAGCTCTGGCCCGCCCTTCAAAAGTTATGGACGGCATTGCAGCCGCTCACGCCGCTGCTTAAGGCGCTGGCTATCCTCATCGGCGGCGCATTGCTCGGCGCGTTGATGCTGCTGGTCGGCGCGCTGACGGTAATCGTGTCGGTCGCAAGCAAGGTGATCGATGTGTTTTCCGATATCGTCGGATTTTTTACCAAGACGTTCAAACCGGTGATCGACGGCATCACCAATACCGTTACCGGATTGACCGGCGCAATCAAGGACATGATCAAGTTCGTCGGCGATGGGTTGAGCCAGCTCTCATCGTTCATTTCCAAAGCGAAAGAAGCAACCGGCCTGGGCGGGGGCGGGTTTATCGGGAACGCCGTGTCGAGCATCGGCAAAGCGCTCGGGATCGGCGGCAAGGCAACAGGCGGTCCGGTGAGCGCGAATACTCCCTATCTGGTGGGCGAACGCGGCATGGAGTTGTTCGTCCCGTCCTCGGCTGGCAGCATCGTCCCGAATAATCAGCTCGCCTTCGGGGGCGGCGTGAACGTGAGCGTAACGATCGGATCGGTGGCGAACAGTCTTGATGTCCGCCGGATGGCAGAGACGATCGGCGATGCCGTTCTGCGAAGGCTCAAATCTAATCTGCAAATCTAAATATGGCATTTACTTCTTACGACACCATCGTCGCCGCGCTCGCTGCCGGAAACGGCCAGTCATTTCCGTGGCAGAAACAGTCCATCACAACGACCACCGCGCGCTGGTACTCATTATTCAAGTCGTCTGGGAATCCGACGGCCGGATCGACCCCTGCGAGCGGTTCCGGGGCTGCTGCGACCTCGGCGACGACCGGGGCATTTCCGATCGTGAATCCATCGGGCGTCAATCTGCTCCGCGCACTGACATTCGGCGCGGGCGGGGGAACGGCGGGCATGTCGATGCTCTATGACCGCCTCGTCCACACGTCCGGCCTCGTCGGAAACGTGAACACTCCCCAGACGATCAACAGCGCCGCCCTGACCCGCTACACGACCGGCGTGGGCGTCATGTGCGCGCTCGAGGTCTACACGTCGATCGGCTCCACGCCGACGACGGCGACCATTTCATACACGAACCAAGCGGGCGTCGCTGGCCAAATCTCGGGAACCATCACGATCCCGGCCACGCTCGTCGCGCAATCGATGGTTTTTCCGTTCCCGCTTGCCGCCGGGGACACGGGCATCAAGTAGGTGCACTCGCTCACCCTCGCTGCTTCGACGGGTACGGCCGGAAACATCGGCATCACGCTCTACTATCCGCTCGCGATGATCGCGTGGAATGCGAACGGCTACAACGAACGCGATCTAATCCTGCAAACGGCCAACCTGCCGGAAGTCAAAGCGAACGCCTGTCTCGCTCTCGCTTCGTATGCAACCGCTTCGACGCTCGGCGATGAAATCGGATCTCTCATTATGGCTCAAGGATAAATATGTTCTCGGATGTCGGAACGACCCGACAATTCAACGTAAGCGACTTCCTTGATTGCCGCTTTCGCACCTCGCTTGCCCCTGTCGGGGTCAGGTTTCGGCCGCTTCCGATCGCTTATCCGTTCTCGTACAACACGGCGACCTATATCGAAGTCGACAATGTCGACGTAACGAGCACGGCGATCGAATGGGAGTCGCTCGACGTTCAGAACATTCTGACGCGGCA
>CAYYII010000006.1:607-15046 GCA_964471445.1 uncultured Gammaproteobacteria bacterium | reverse complement strand
GCGGCGACGCTCAAGACCGTCATCAACGTGAACACCGAGCCCGTCATTCTGCGTTTCATCCTCCGCCATGCGACATACTATCTTCCCTTGATCGGGCGCAGACTCTTTATGCGCGAAGCCCGGAAGATCCTCCCTTCCTTGCGCGTCGAGGATGTTCGTTTCGGGAAGGGGATGGGCGGCGTGCGGCCGCAAGTCGCGAATACGAAGACACATACGCTCCAAATGGGCGAGGCCAAGCTGGCGGCTGACGGCCTTATTTTCAATATCACGCCATCGCCTGGCGCCTCAGTCTGCTTGCAAAACGCCGAAGAAGACGCGCGCATGCTGATCGCGCATTTCAAAGGCCGATTTCATTTTGACGAAAAGGCGTTTCACGCCGATTTCGGCTGATCACGACGCGGACAGGGCGTGTTGCGTCCGCGTGTTGATCTGCGAGATTGCCAGCGCATTGAGTCGGGCATTCGAGGCCTTCTCCTCGTCGAGAGAACGATGCAGGAGTTCGGCGACAGGCGCGTACCCGAGAGCCTTCGCCCATTCGTGTGCGGTGCCGTATCCGGCAATCTCATAGTGATCCACGTATTGCGCGGCGGCGATCAAACTGGCATCGAGCGCGCGCTGATCGATCCGCTTCATCAGCCATTCGGCATCTTTTGCCAATCCACGAATGGCCGCGACGGAGGAAGGCGACAGCTTTTCACCGAGCAGATCAAGCGCTTCATGCAGCCGTTCCGCCTGCAGTTTCGTTTCATCCACATGCCGTTCTAAAGCCGTTCGCAGGCCTGCATCGGAAGCCGTACGGGCCATGCGGAGCAAGAACTTCAATTGAAAGCGTTCGATATCGTAGAGGGACTCGAGCTTGAGGACGAAAAGGGAATACAGGTCGGCGTAGGGTTGGCGCTGGGTCGGCATACCATTGTGGCGTGAAAAGAAAGCCGGCAGCGCGCCGGCTTTCGTTTTTTATCGCGTGCCCCGGCTGCGAAAGAAAAGCAGGTAGATCACGATGGCAAGGATGATGCCGCCGCCGAAGATCTTGGCGAGGGCGTAGGAACCGAGAAGAGCAAGCATAGGCTTAGATCTTGCGGACCATTTTCACGATGACCAGGAAGACGACGGCGCCGATCACGGATAGGAAGAGTGCGCCCACGCTGGTGATCGGCTGGATCCCGAAGACGCCCGAGAGGAAGCCTCCTACCAAGGCGCCGACGACGCCGACAAGAATATCGCCGGCCACGCCGAATCCGCGTCCTTTGACGATCAGTCCGGCCAACCAGCCGACGACAAGCCCGACGAGCAAGAAGTAAATGATGTACATACGTTCTGGCGCTTAAAAGTGAGTTTCCTTTGGAGAAGAGACCATACGGCATTTCCCGGCCCCATGCGGCCGGGCCGCGACGACGGCGTAGAGGACGCGTACATTCACCTTGACGGAGATTCCGCCCTTTATCTTACGGCAGGATCCATCCGCGGACGGCGCGGGACGCAAAGGGGTGCGCCTCAGCGCACCCCAAGAATTTTGTACGCAATAATTTTTCCGTTCGCAGAAAGGGTGACGTTTTCTCCGGGCTTGTGGCCCATGAGCGCCGCGCCGAGCGGCGAAAGGTACGAGATGGCGCCGCTGCCGGGATTCGTTTCCTGCGAACCGACGATGTCATACACTTTCGTCTTGCCGTTCACTTCGACTTCGACCGATGCGCCGATGCGCACTCCGCCATCGGAGGCGGCTCCGCGCCGGATCGGGATCGCATTCTTAAGGCGCTCGTTGATCTCGAGGACGCGCATGTCCAAACCGTTCAGTTTCGCCTTGGCGGCCGAGTACGCAAAATTTTCGGAGAGGTCACCCATCTCCCGCGTGCGCCGCAGTTCCTCGACGGCTTTCGGACGGATGTGCGTCTCGATGCGCTCGATCTCCTTTTTCATTTCCTGCATGGCTTCCGGGGTAAGATGGTAATCAGCTGGGCCGGGAGCGTACTTGCCGGGTTTGCGCTTCGGGACTTGCATATGCCCGTCATGGTAGTCCTCTGCGTCAAGAGGCGCAATGCGCTCTGCTGGGCTTGCTGAATCTCGTAAAACGAAGTATCCTACCTGCCGATATGGCCAATGACAGCGTCGTTCTCCGCTTCAGCGAAGTCACCTTCGAATATGGCGATCATAAGCTCATCTTGGACGAGGCCTCTTTTTCGGTGCGCAACGGCTCGAAGATCGCCCTGATGGGCCAGAACGGCGCTGGCAAGACCTCGCTCTTCAAGCTGATCTTGGGTGAAACGAAAGCGAAGTCCGGCGGAATGTTCCTGACCCCCAAAGAAGCCACGGTCGGCATCGCCAAGCAGGTTTTTACGCAAGAGCAGCTCGACACGACGGTCCGCGATCTTTTTGCCTCGACTTTCGCGGAAGCACCCTACAATCTCGATAAGCGCATCGCAGACGTTTTCGAAGCGGTGAACTTCACGACCGACCTGACGAAAAAAGTCCGAGCCCATTCCGGCGGCCAACAGGCGCGCCTCCTTTTGGCCTATGCGCTCATCCAGAATCCGGACATCCTCCTGCTCGACGAGCCGACGAACAATCTTGATCAGGCCGGCATCGACCACCTGACGGGTTTTCTCATGACCTACGACAAAACCGTCGTCGTTATTTCGCACGACGCGGAGTTCTTGAATGCGTTCACGGACGGCGTCCTGTATCTCGACGTGCATACGCATAAAGTCGAGCAATACGAAGGCAACTATTACAACGTCGTTGAAGAGATCGCCCAACGCGTCGAGCGCGAGCGCCAGCAGAACGCCCGCGCCGAATCCGAAATCCGCAAGAAGCGCGAACAGGCCGAAGTTTTCGCGCACAAAGGTGGCAAATTGCGTTCCGTCGCCAAGCGCATGCGCGAGGCCGCCGAAGAGGCCGAAGAAAGCATGGTCGAAGTCCGCCAGGAAGACCGCACGATCCGAGACTTCACGATTCCGTGCCAAAAATTCGAGCACGAATTCAGCGGCAAGATCGTCGAGATCAAACAGGTCGGCATTATCAAGGACGGGGAACCGGTCTTGAAAAATCTGGACCTCGTGCTTCGCCGCGGCTCGCATCTGATCCTGTCCGGACCGAACGGTATCGGCAAGACCACGCTGCTTGAAAAAATCGCCTCCGGCGCCGCGCAAGGCGTGAAGGTGTCTCCGGAGGTCGTCGTCGGATATTACCGCCAAGACTTTTCGACCCTCGACTTCGGCCAAACGGGCTACGATAGCCTCTACGACGCGATGGTCGAAAAGAGCGAGCATGACCTGCGATCGGCCGCCGCGGGCTTCCTGCTCGATGGCAAGGCCCTTGCGACCAAGATTGGCCAGCTCTCCGAAGGCCAGAAAGGCCTCTTGGCCTTCGCGCGTCTCATGCTGATGCGCCCCGGCCTCTTGATCCTCGACGAGCCGACCAACCACATCAATTTCCGTCACCTGCCGATCATCGCCAAAGCGCTCGACGCCTATGAAGGCGCCCTGATCCTGGTCAGCCACATTCCGGATTTCGTTTCGCAGATCCGTATCAGCGACCGGATCGATCTCGCCGCCCTTTGATGCGCCAAAGGCCGGCGTTCCGTCGTATTTCCTTCTGCCTCTTATTCTTTTCAACGCCCTCGCCATGACCTCTACCGTGAAGAAGATCGGAATCGCCGTCGTGATTGCCGGAGCACTCGCGCTCGGAGCCTTTCTCTATGCCACGCGCCCGATCGCCGCGCCGAGCGCCTCGACGCAAACCGAAACGCCAAACGTCACGGTTGTCCAAGGTCAGCAGGTGTATCGCGTCGACGGGGTGTCTTCCAAAGTGACGTTCACGCTGCATGAGGTCCTGAGCGGCCAGCCGTTTGAAGTCGTCGGCGAGACGAACCAGGTCACGGCCGATATTGCGCTCGACGCCGCGCATCCTTCCGCGACCAAGATTGGCACGGTCAAGGTCGACGCCCGCGGCTTTAAGACTGACAGCACGCGCCGCGACGGTATGATCGGCCGCTTCATCTTGAAGTCAGAAGATCCGGCCACTGAGTACGTCGTCTTCGAACCGAAATCGCTCGAAGGCATGCCCGCCAAGATCGAAACGGGCGTGACGTTTTCCTTCAAGGTGAAAGGCGATCTGACAATCGCTGGCATCACGAAGGAGCAAACCTTCGGCGGCACGGCCACGCTTGATGCCTCCGGCCAGTTGAGAGGCGATGCCGCGACGACCGTCAATCGCGCCGATTATACTCTCGTCATTCCGAACGTGCCGTTTGTCGCCAACGTCGACGAACAGGTTAAGTTGAAGATCGAATACGTCGCGAATCCGGTGAAATAAGGAAAAGAAAAAGACGCCCTGTACCGCATGGTACTGGGCGTTTTGAGGAAGGGGAGCGTATTTCTCACCGCGGGACGAGAAGGCGGTCGAATGTGGCGTCCAGTTCGCGCATGGCCTCGGCGTGGATGCCTGGCGGGAGATCGAAGAAGCGACGCGCGACCGGACGGAAGTCGGTGGTCGGACGATCGCCGCGCGAAGGCGCTTCGATCTGGACGGCGCTGGGCGTGCCGTCGTCCGGGCAGGTCGCGAAGAGATCGAGCTCGTTCAGACCGAGACGCACGCGTGCAAGGCGCCCGTTGTCGCTGGCGCGCGGGAGGTGGAAGCCGTTCGTTACCTGGTAGATCATGCGGCAACCATGCTCGTAGGCCAGCTTGAGATCACGGTCGAGTTCCTGCTGCGTGTTCTGCGACTCGCAATCAAGTATGACGCGCGCGTTCAGCCAGTTCTTGAATTCGACGACGGAGATCTCATCGGTCCCCGGTGCTCTTCCGGCATTGATGGCATGGGTGAACCACTCCTTCAGCGCCAGCACTGCCTTGAGGGTGACCTGGGCTTCGGGAATCCCGTCGAGATGGGAAGCGCCGGTTGAGAAAACGATGAGATCGGCCTCCAGGCGCCAGGCGAGCAGCACGCCGTACGTGGCGCGCCCCTTGCCTTCCAGATCGTCCAACGGGCCGATGACGAGATCGTCCCAGTTGAACTGTCGATCGCCGTCCACGAGCTTCGAAGCAACATGGCAGCCGTGAATGTGTACTCCGACCCCTTTTTTCATGCGAATCTCTCCGTGTGCGGGTGATGGGGAATGAGCGATGTGCAATTTGGCCACAAATCAGCCAAAAAGTCAAGACGAATCTTCCGAAGTCCCGATTTCTGGTTTACACTCTTCCGTATGAAAGGCAAAGCGCTTACGCTCTCGGTCGGAATCGTCATGGTGCTCGCGGGAGGCATTTTTTTGTTGGCGGCTTCTTCCCGCAAAGCCCAAGGCGGCCAAGAACAAGCTGCTGTCGAAAAACAGCCCGCCGTCCCGGCAGCCCCGAAGGACCGCGTGGAATCGGCCGAGATCGCTCCGAAAATGACGTACGGCGTCTTGATGGAAGAGCACGGCATCGCGGCGGCGGATGCGGCCGCGATCTACGAAGCCTCAAAAGATATCTACGATCTCGCCACGATCCGCGCGGGCAAGCGCCTCGATCTCATGTTCGATCCGCAGTCGGGCGCTTTCAAAGGCCTGATGTATCCGCTCAGCACCGAGGAAGAATTACATGTGCGCAGGGAAGCCGACGGCTGGAAAGCCTCGCGCGAACCGATCGTGTACGAGGTTAAATTGAAAACCGTCAACGGCACGGTTTCGTCTTCCTTATACGCGGCGGGTTTGGAGCAGGGGATGGATGAGGGCGCCGTCATTGAATTGGGCGATGTCTTTCAGTGGACCATCGACTTCGCTCAAGACGTGCGCGTCGGAGATACATTTACCGCCGTTTACGAAGAGCGCTACCGTGACGGCGCTTATGTCATGCCCGGGCGGATACTCGCGGCCAAATACGTGAACGGCAGCACGGCCTCTCAAGCCTACTGGTTCCAGAACGCAGCCGGCGAAGAAGGGTATTACGACGAAAAGGGCGGTTCGTTGCGCAAGATGTTCCTGAAGGCGCCAGTCGCTTTCAAGTACATTACCTCCGGCTTCACGACGGGCCTGCGTTATGTGAGCGCTTTTAATACGTCGACGGGACATCGCGCGATCGACTACGCGGCCGCGCAGGGTACGCCGATCCGCGCCACGGCCGATGGCGTCGTTTCGTTCGCGGGCTGGGACGGTCCGTACGGGAATAAGGTATCAATCAGGCACAACGGGACGTATTCGACGAACTACTGCCATCAGTCAAAGATGATCGTGAAGAAAGGGCAGAAAGTGACGCAGGGCGAGATCATCGGCTATGTCGGCACGACCGGCTTTTCGACTGGTCCGCACCTGCACTACGAGATGGTCAAAAACGGTGTGAAGATCAACCCTATGAACGAAACGTTCCCGGGCACCGATCCCATCAAGTCGGAGGAACAAGCTGCGTTCGACGAGGTCGTCAAAACCTGGGGCGACGCCCTTCGCTAGCTGCCGAGCTCAGTCAGGAGCGCGTACCATTCTTTTTCCAGCCTCGTAAGCTCTTCATCGAGTTCTTGAAGGCGCGCGTGCTTGTCCGGCGCGTAGTCTGTCGGGTTTTCAAAATAGTAGGCGAGGATCTCGCTTTTTTCACGATCGAGAACCTTCATGCGTTCTTCGAGCTTTTGCTGGCGTCGCCGCTTTTCTTTCAGGATCGTCCGCTCATGTCGACGCGCTTCGATGTCCGTTGCGGAGGCCGGCTCCGATTCGTTTTCAGCGCCGTGGACGTCCTCCTCCATCGCGGCGCCGAGGTCCGCGAGATACTCGTCGTATGTTCCAGGATACGCCCGCACGCGCCCTTCGCGCGCTTCGTAGATGCGCGTCGCGACGGCTTTGATGAACGATTGGCTATGGCTCACGAAGATGATCGTGCCTGAGTACTTCGAAAGCGCCGCAGCGAGCGCCTCCGAGGTTTCGGCATCGAGGTGGTTCGTTGGCTCGTCGAGCAAGAGCACGTTGCGGGATGACAAGAGCAGGCCCGCCAGGCAGAGGCGCGCCCGCTCGCCGCCGGAGAGCACGTGCGTGCGCTTGTCGAGATCGTCTTCGCGAAATAGGAAATCTCCCGCCATTTTCAAAATATCCTCCTGCCGCGCGGAGGGCGGAGCAGATCGCGCGAGGTGTTCCATCACCGTATCTTCGGGACGAAGGGCGGCTTCGGTGTGCTGCGCATAATAGCCAATTTCCGCTTTGTGCCACCACTTCGCGACGCCTTGGATAGCTGGAAGCATGCCGGAGAGCGTCTTGAGCAGGGTCGACTTGCCCATGCCATTGCCGCCGAGAATCGCGACATGCTCGCCACGCTGAAGATCAAACGAGATGCCGGAGGCCACGGTGCGTCCGTCATAGCCGATCGAAAGATCCTGCACGTGCAACGCCGGGCCGTGCGAAACGAGCGGGGAGGGGATCGCGATCCTAGCTGTCGGCAGCAGGCTTTCGACGTCGATCTGCGCCATCTTCGAGAGCTTCTTGATGCGCGACTGCGCCTGCTTGGCCTTGCTGGCTTTGAAGCGGAATCGGTCGATGAATTCCTGAACGTGCGCGCGTTCGCGCTGGATCTTCTTGTTCGTCCGCAAAATGAATGCGCGCGTTTCGGCCTTGCGCATGAGATACGCATCGACCGGTTCCGCCGCGGACACGAGCTTCCCTCGCTCAATTTCCGCCGTGCGTTCGGCGACGGCGTTCAGGAACGCGCGATCGTGCGAGGTGACGATGAAGGCACCTTGGTAGGTTTTGAGAAAGCGCTCGAGCAAGAGGAGCGTCGGAAGATCCAAATAGTTGACCGGCTCGTCGAGCACCAGCAGGTTGGGATCGGCGAGCAGCATGGCCGTGAGCTTCAGGCGCATTTGATAGCCGCCGGAGAGCGTGGCGGCGGGCGCTTCGAGGTGGGCGCGGTGCAAGCCGAACTGCGCACCCATCTTGGCGCAGGCCCAGGCTTCGCGGCCGGTCTTCTTTTCAAGATAGACGAACCCGCTCGCGCCTTCGGGCATCGTCTCGTGCTGCGACACGGCTCCGATGCGGAGCGTCGAGAACATCCGCACCTCTCCGGCATCCGCCTCCTCTTCGCCGAGCAGAATACGGATGAGCGTCGATTTCCCGGCCCCGTTGCGGCCGATCAGGGCGATCTTCTGCCCTTCCGCCACTGTCAAATCAACCCCATCGAGGATGACGGAGCGGCCGTGGGTCTTCCGAAGGCCTGAGAGTTCGAGAAGCGTGCGCATATGGTGTAGGATAGCGAGATATGGCTGAACTTCAAACTGCAACCTTCGGAGCCGGCTGTTTTTGGGGTGTTGAAGAGACATTTCGGAAGCTTTCTGGGGTTCAAAGCACCGCCGTAGGCTACATGGGCGGCTCCAAGCCTCATCCGACGTATGAAGACGTATGCAGTGATGCGAGCGGCCACGCCGAGGTCGTGCAAGCGGTCTATGACCCCGATCTCGTTCCCTATGAAACGCTGCTCCGGGTCTTTTGGGAGCATCACAATCCCACGACGCTAAATCGCCAAGGACCGGACGTCGGCACGCAATACCGTTCGGCGATTTTTTATCACGACGAGGCACAGAAAGCCGCGGCTGAGCTTTCCAAAGCGGAACTTGAGGCTTCGGGGAAATGGTCCAAGCCGATCGTCACCGAAATCTCCCCCGCAAAAGAGTTTTGGAAGGCCGAGGACTATCACCAAAAGTACCTGATGAAGAGGGGAAAAGATGCCTGCCACATCTGAAACAGCGCGGCGTGACGACTGTCCACAGGTTCTCCTCTGGTACAACCTGCGCGAAGAAATTAGACTGATCTAGCTTTGTCGTGAGTCGTTCCGTTTATCCACACCGCACGTCCACCGCACCACTACGTGTAGTGGTATACTGGGACCGCATGACACAATATCTTGTGGAATGCGGTCCCTCATGTTTTCTCTTGTTCTATGCCTACGTCCCCGTTCCTCACGCCGAGAAAATTCTTCCGCCCGTTCGAATACCCGCACTACTTCGAGTATTTTCAAAAACAGAATCAGGCCCACTGGATGCCGACCGAAGTCCCGATGGAAGCCGATATCGCCGACTACCGTTTTCGCCTTTCCGAGGGAGAAAAAAACCTGATCATTCAGATCCTGCGCTTCTTTACGCAAGGGGACATCGAGGTCAACAACAACTACAACACGAAGCTCATCCCCGCCATTCCGAAACCGGAAATTCGGATGATGCTCTCCGCTTTTGCCGCGATGGAGAGCGTGCATGTCTGGGCCTACTCGTACCTGAACGATTCGCTGGGCCTGCCGGAACGCGAATACTCCGCCTTTCTCGACTACGAGGCGATGCGCAACAAGTACCAATTCCTTCAAAATTTCGAAACCGATTCGGTCGAGAACCTGGCGCTTAACTTGGCCGTTTTCGGCGCCTTCATGGAAGGCGTCAGCCTCTTCTCAAGCTTCGCGATCCTGATGAACTTCCCACGCATGGGTAAGTTGAAAGGCGTCGGCCAGATCGTCACCTGGAGCATCCGCGACGAAAGTCTGCACAGCCGCGGCGTCTGCCACCTGTTCCGCGATCTAATCGCTGAGCACAAGCACATTTGGACGAAAGAGTTCCAAGACAAGCTCTATAAAGCCTGCGAAGACATGGTCGAGCTCGAAGACCGTTTCATCGACACCTGCTTCTCGATGGGCGACGTGCCGGGTCTGACGGCCGAGCAGGTCAAAGCCTACATCCGGTATACCGCCGACAAGAAGCTCCAGGAGATCGGGCTCGAAGCCCGGTACCGCACGGCCAACCCGCTGCTCTGGCTCGACACTATGGTCAACGCGAAAGAGCACGCCAACTTCTTCGAAAGCCGCGCCACCGAATACGCCAAGGGCTCCGTTGTCGAGGATTGGGCCTGAACATTCGACGCTTCCAAGTCATAAAAGATTAATGCGTGCTCCGTATGGGCAACTACGCTTCCGTCATTGACGCTCTTTCGAACAACGACCTGGTCGGCGCCCGCGATATGCTTCTCCAGGAAATCCTGGCGAAGACGGAACAGAAGCAGAGCTGGGACTGCCCTCATTACGCGACCGACGTCGAAGTCCAAAAGAGCATCGTGCTCGTGCCCGAGCGCAATCAGCTGATTTCCTATTTCGGCCTTGAGAACCTTCGCGACCGCTATTTTTTGCGCGATGCAAGCGGTCAGATCTGCGAAGAGCCTCAATCGTTTTTCGCGCGCGTCGCCACAGGCATGGCACGGGGAGATCGCGCATTGGCGCAAGAGCTCTATACGTACATGAGCAAGCAGTGGTTCATTCCCGGCACGCCGGTTCTCATGAACATCGGAACGAACAAGGGCTTGCCGATCTCCTGCTTCCTGAACACCGTTCCCGACACGCTCGAAGGCATTTTTGATATTTACCGCGAGAATGCGTTCTTGGCGAAATACGGCGGCGGCATCGGCACGGATTGGTCTCAGCTGCGTGGCCAGAATTCGCCCCTGCAGAGCAGCGGGCTGCGTTCTTCGGGCGTCATCCCGTTCCTCAAGATCATGGATTCGGAGACGATTGCCGTTTCGCGCAACAGCACGCGTCGGGGCGCGGCGGCCGCGTATCTGCGGATCGACCATCCGGACATCGAGGATTTCATGGACGCGCGCCGTCCGACGGGCGGGGACATGGATCGGAAGTGTCTGAACATCAACAACGGCGTCGTCATCACCGACGAGTTCATGAAAGCCGTCGAGGAGAACCGCACGTATCAGCTGATCGACCCCCACTACAAGACGCCCACCAAGGAACTCTCGGCGGTTGACATTTGGCGCAAGCTCCTCAAGATCCGGGCAGAAACCGGCGAGCCGTACCTTCTCTTCATCGACACGGTCAATCGGGCCGTGCCAGCGCATCATCGCGAGAAGGGTCTCTTCGTCCGCCAAAGCAACCTGTGCACGGAGATCGTTCTGCCGACCAACGAAGAGCGCACGGCCGTTTGCTGCCTCGGCAACTTGAACATCGAGAGATACGACGAATGGAAGGAGCACGCCGCGGAATTGACGTACGCCTGCGTTAAGGCGCTCGACAACAACCTTGATACGTTTTGCGAGCAAGCCCACGCAGTCGAGTTCCGCAAAGCGATCAATTCCGTCCGGCATGAGCGGTCCATCGGCTTGGGCGTCATGGGCTATCATGGCTATCTCATGTCCAAAATGTTTCCGGTCGAAAGTCTGCCGGCCCGTCAGATCAACAAGGAGATCTTCAAGGTCATTCATGAGAACGCGAATGCCGCCTCGGTCCGCCTCGGACAAGAACGCGGCTTGCCGCTCGACGGCGGCGTGCGCCGCAATAGCTACGTGACCTCGATCCAGCCGACCGCCTCGACCGCCTTCATCTGCGGCGAGGCGACGCCGTGCGTTGAGCCGATCTCCGGCAACGCCTACCTTCAAAAAACGCTTTCGGGCAGCTTCCTCGTCAAGAACAAGCATCTGGAAAAACTTCTTGAAGGGAAGGGGATCAACACCACCGAAACGTGGAAGAAGGTCATCGCCGCCAAAGGCAGCGTCCAGCATCTGGAAGAGCTTTCCGAAGCGGAAAAGGCAGTCTTCCGGACGGGCTACGAGATGAACATGCGCGAGATCGTGCAGCAGGCGGCCGATCGGCAGCCCTATATCGACCAGTCGCAATCCATCAACCTCTTCTTCCCGACGCCGATCAGCGGCAAGTACCTGCACGAGGCCCACCTCATGGCCTGGAAGGCGGGTATGAAGAGCCTCTACTACCTGCGCTCCGCCGCCCCGATCGAAGCCGATGCCATCGACAATGCCCAGATCAAGGTCCAGCAGCGCGATTTCGCCAACGAGGAGTGCGCGGTCTGCCAATAGAAACAAAAACGCCCCATAAGGGGCGTTTTTCGATCGATCTACTTCCGATCTACTTCTGCACCGTGAGCGAAGCGGCTCCGCCGCCGTCGCAGGTGATGTTGTAGGTACCTGCCTTCCAGACCGCCGCGACCGCCGCGCCGTAAGCGCCGACAGAGTAGGACTGGCCCGCGACCGCGATCGTGTGCGATTTGGCATCACGGTTATCGAAGAGGAAGTACTTGCCGGCCTTCACGACGAGGCTTCCCGGCGTGCCGTGGCAGCCCGAGAACTGGAAGCGGTAGCCGTTCTCGATGTACGGCAGCGCCGTTTTCGGATAGCTCTTTCCGGCCACCGGAACCGCGGCTTCCGTTTCGCCGCCGATCACGACATCGGCCATCGGCGACGTGTCAGCCGGCTGCATGGCCGCCTGGTCTACCGACGGTCCGGACGCCTTGCGCGCGGCGAGTCCGTAGACCACGACGCCGATCAACACGCCTAAGAGGACGTACGGAATATACTTTTGCACTTCGCCATTCTTCATAAAGGACCTCAGAATAATTAATGTAGGCTAAGTATAGCACACCGTGGCGTCTTCATAAAAAAACGGTAGGATGAAACCGTATGACAGGACCGCTTGATCTCCCGTTCGACGCCGAACTGCGGCCGCATGCGCGCGCCAGAAATTTGCGCGTGCGCGTGCATCCCGGCGGCCGCGTGACAGTGACGGCGCCGAAACGCCATTCCTACGCGGGCGTCATTCGCTTCTTGGAACGATATCGCGGCTGGATCGAGAGGGCACGCGCGGAGCTGGCGAACAGGCCCGCTCCCAAACCCAAAGCCGAAGCGCGCCGGCAGTACGCCCTGCATAAGGAGGCTGCGCGCCGCAGGGCGTATGCGCTCATCGCCAAGTTCGGACCTGCCTATGACGTAACAGTTCGGTCCGTCTCCATCCGCGATCAGAAAAGTCGCTGGGGCAGCTGTTCAAGAAACGGAACATTGTCTTTCAATTACCGGATCGCCCTCTTGCCGGAGCCGTTAGCTGCATACATCGTCGTGCACGAACTCTGCCATTTGATCGAATTCAACCACTCTCCGAGATTTTGGGCCCAGGTGGCGAGGGTCGTGCCGCAGCACCGAGCGCTTCGTAAGGCTCTTCAGACGTCCTACCCGGCTTATGCCTGAATGTATGACAAAAAATCCCCGCGTAGGAGGCGGGGATTTAGTTTTCCTCTTCTTCTTTCGGGTGCATCGTGTCTGAGAGACTCCTTGCGTCTTCGACCAGGTCCTTGCGCTGAGAAAAGGGTAGGGGGCGGCGGCGATGCAGTTCGGCTTTGATCTTGCCGAAGAGACGGCGGCGTTCGGCCTTGTCTCGAATGCCCGCCGCAGTCATGGCAGCATAAATATGTCCGTCCGGCTCGCGCGTCAGGTCAATCTTCGACGCCAAAGCCTGGGCGACTTCGGCCAGTTTGGCGATGCGCGCGGTCTCCGGATCGGGAGCGGCTTCAAAGCGTTCCATGATCCGCACGTTACCAGAACGCGCCTCCTTCGTACATATGTTAGAATGGATCCGAACTAATTTCTTTCGAGCTATGCAAAATCTCATCGCCCATTTTAAGGAACGGCCGAAAACGGCGGTGCTGCTGGCAGGTATCACGCTTCTTATCGCTGCCGGCCTTTGGCACACGAAGAAAGAAGACATGTATCCGACCAGCCTGGGTGGCGGTGTTTTTAGCCTCAATGCTGACCAGAAGGGCATCGTAGACGCCTTTTACGGAGAAGAAGACGGAAATGCTTCGAGTCGAGCAGTTCAGCCTCGGACGCCCGGAACTCCGTTGGCAGACGATTTGGAGCGCATGATCATGCCGCCGCCATTCGTTCCCACGGCTGGGGAGACTGCAGCCGACGTCGATCAGAAGATCATCAAGACCGCCTCATTGGATCTCTTGGTTGAAAAAGTGACGGATGCCGCCGGGCGCATCGCCCAGATCGCAACCGATCAGGGTGGATTCGTTCAATCCTCTTCGGTCAGCGAACGGGGAAATGGCGCCTATGACGGCAGCGTGACAATCCGCGTGCCCGTCGAGAAGTTCGATGCGTCTATGACGGCCTTGCGGGGAGTTGCGAAGCTTGTTCGGAATGAATCGTCGAACGGCCAGGATGTCACGGAACAATACACCGACTTGGCGGCGCAACTGCGCAACGCCCAAGCCCAGGAACAGACCTATTTGGAAGTGCTGAAACAGGCCAAGAGCGTCGAAGACATCCTGAAAGTCCAGGAGCGCCTCGGCGCGATCCGCGCGCAGATTGAATCGCTCCAAGGGCGCATCAAATATTTGACGAACGCGACTTCGTACTCGACGATCTCTCTCTCGTTGTCCGAGGATCCCGTCGTTCGCGCGCCGACGAAGGAATTCCGCCCGTTGACCATCGTCAAGGCAGCGTTCCAGACCTTGATCGTCGTCATCCAGTCCGTCATCGTCGGCATCATCTGGCTCGTGATCGTCTGGGGCGGCATTCTGCTTCCCTTCGGCCTCATTGTTTGGCTGATCGTCAGGGCCTGGAAACGCCGGAAGCGCATGTAGAAAGAAGGGCTCGTCCGCTGGGGCGAGCCTTTTCATTTAAGGAAAACGCTGCTATGCTCCTTTCGCTATGACCACACTCAT
>CAYYII010000006.1:0-597 GCA_964471445.1 uncultured Gammaproteobacteria bacterium | reverse complement strand
AGTTATGCCTAAAGGCGGCAAAGAAGCCAACGTTGGATTCCGTCACCCGTGGATCTTTTCCGGCGCGCTCGAAGACCTCGAAGCCGAGCACGGCTCGATCGTGCGCGTGGCCGACAAGAACGGTAAGATCCTGGCGACCGGTACGTTCTCGGCCCGCTCGTCGATCGCGGTTCGCTGCTTCGAATTCGGCGAAGCCAAGATCGACCGCGCGTGGCTGGAAAAGAAGATCGTCGAAGCGCACGGTCGGCGCGCGCTCATGGGTTACGGAGGCAAAGGCATGACCGGTTATCGCGCCGTCTTCGGCGAGGCCGACGGCCTTCCCGGCCTCGTCATCGACCGTTTCGGCGACACCGTTGTCTTTCAGATTTCAACGGCCGGCATGGATGCCATGCGCGAGGACCTCATCCAGGCGATCGTGACCGCGTTTCGTCCCGCGTGCTTGATTGAACGCAGCGATCTCGCTGTCCGCGCCGAAGAGGGGTTGGAAGACGTGGTCAAGATCCACGAAGGCGCCGCTGATGACTTGGTCGCATTTGAAGAACATGGCATCCGCTTTCTGGCCGACCCGATCAAAGGGCAGAAGACCGGTTTCTTCCT
>CAYYII010000005.1:0-15202 GCA_964471445.1 uncultured Gammaproteobacteria bacterium | reverse complement strand
AACGTCGTGAAGCTGGCGGAGCAGTATCAGCAAGATATCGACGATTTGAAAAAGTAAACGCGCCGATCATCGGTACGTTTTTCTTTCGTAAAGAAAAACCCGGACGCTTACCGCGGACCGGGCCGGAATGCAGGATGGAGCCGGACAATCTCCTTGTCTTGCCGCGTTGCGAGGAACGTCAGGTGTTCCAAGCTTCCGCAGAGGACAAAGAGCTCTTGGTGGTAATGCGTCTCTTCCCTCTTCGAGAGCACGATCAGTTGCTTGCGGCCGATCACGTAGCCGACTCCTTGGCAAGCACCGCACCGAGCTTGGCGTGCTTCACGTTCGAAGCCAAACGGCTTTGGCACGAAAAGGGGCGGATCTTTGAAGTACCGGGCGTCAGGCGTTCTGAAAGCGCCGCTGCGTGACACCCATTCAGCATGAGATCCGAGCAATCGGGCACGTTCGTCGTCGGTTGCTGGAGCAACGGCTTCGATCCAAAACGGGTCATAAGCGACAGGCTGGCCGTGCTCGATCACGTAGCCCCGCACGAAGAACCAGGCGAAGCTGCTGGTCTGTGCCGGCATGGCCATCCGCCAATCTCGAGGCAACCCCTGAAGAGCCTCCCCGAGGAGCGCGTAGCGCTTTGCTTCCGGCGCAAGAGCAGCCCGCTCTTTCAAAGCCCGAAGGTGGTCGCCCGCCAGGGCCAAGTGGTCCGCCTCGCCATGATAGAAAGGCGCCGCTTCCATCGCCTCACGCGTTTGCCTGAACACCGAGATCGCTTCCCCTCGTCTGGACAGTTGTTCAGAAAGTGAGGCCGCAGTCCGCTTTGCTCGGTCATAGGCGCGCTCGAAGTCTTCGAATTGCATGAGGAACTCCTCTCCGGAAAGGCCGAAGGCGCCATGTTTACAGTTTTCCGCGGCGCTGTCAACCCGGCGAATACGAACTGCGCCGGCTTGACATGCCAACGATTTTCTGATAGCGTCCGCATGCCTTCAACAGCAGATGCAGCAAGGAGTCGGATCATGGATCTGGTCAAGATGCACGACGCTCTCTGGCACGTCTTCCCACGCGGACAATCCCAAGAAACCGGGCACTTGAGAGGAGAAATCCATCTGGACCGCATCGGCCAAGTGGAGGCACTCGTCCTTCGCGACTGCGCGCCCGAAGAGCGGCTGGCGATCAAACGATTGGCTTGCTCCCACATGGCGCAGTACGTTCGAAATCGGACGGTCAGCAACGGTATCTTCGTCGTCGAGCATCGCAACCCGCATCTCACCGCAGCCGATTCGGACGCTTTCATGAGCTTCGGCCGCATTCCGGAAGGGGTGCAGGCACTGGGTGAAGAGGCGTTGAACGCCGCGTTGGAACGGCACATCCACGCGGTCGAAGCGACGTATCCGTCCTGCACCGAAGCCGTGATCGATGCCGTCTTGCGCGTGCGCATGCTCGCAGGTGGTCAAGACGGTGCAGGACTCAACATCATCTCGGCGGAAAGGCATGCGATCCTCGATCGCATCAGCATCCTCTTCGGCGTTCCGGCGGATGGGCCGAGGAAATTCCGTTTCTGGAAAGACCTCTATCCGGAGAGCGATTTGCACGTCATTCCTCCGTACCATCCCGTCCGCCATCCAGAAAGGATCAAGGCAGGGCTGATCAACGTCGACATGGATGCCTTGATCACTCGCGAAGAGTCGGGCATCTACTCCATTCACTGCCCGCTCCAAGCCGCCGTGGGCACCGATCTTTTCGGGAGCTGGAAGACCAAGCATCCCTTCTTTGCCGAAGGCCATGAAATCCGCATGGAGATCGATCCCCTATTTTTCCAAACGGGGCGCGCCTGCGACCTCTTGGCGAAGATCCTGATCGCGACACTCGAGCTCGATGACACCTACATGCCGGTGAGCGGTGGTTTTTCTCCCCCGCACGACCGCTTCAGGCGAGGTTCGCGAGGAAGCGAGGAGATGGCAGCGTGGGAATATCGCACACTCGAACGCGAAGGCAAGCTCGAAGGCGCGATCGTCCCACCCTGGCTCGAGAAGGAGGGCTGGCTCAAGCGGCTGCCGAAAGAAGACGTCGCACGCTGACACGGATCATCCCGTGTCTTTTTTGTTATACTGAATGCCATGGACCACATCTTCCTCGAACTCGCGATCGTGCTCGCGCTGGCTACGAGCCTCGGCGCTTTGGCGCGGGCTTTGAAACAGCCAGCCTTGCTCGGCTACATCGCGACCGGCCTGATCGTCGGGCCGCTCGGGCTTTTGCAGCTGAATCACGGCGAAGTGCTCGATACGCTCGCACAATTCGGCATCGCCTTCCTTCTGTTCCTAGCCGGCATGGAGATGAATTTCTCCGAACTCCGGCACGTCGGACGGTCGGCGCTCCTGATTGGCGCGAGCCAGATCGCCTTCACCGGCGGCATCGGCTACCTGATCGCCTGGGGCCTGGGCATGACGCCGCTCTCCGCGCTCTACATCGGCATCACCCTGTCATTCTCTAGCACGATCATCGTCATCAAGCTGCTCTCTGAGAAAAAAGCGCTCGACAGCCTCTACGGCAAGCTTGTGGTCGGCGTGCTTCTTGTGCAGGACTTTATCGCGCTCGGCACGCTGATCCTTCTCTCCGGATTATCCGGCCCGCATCTTCAGTCCTCACAGCTGCCAATCGCGCTCGGACTCACCTTCGCCAAAGGCGCGGCCTTGCTGGTCTTTTCCCTTTTGATGGGCAAGTACGTGATGCCGAAACTACTGCGTCGCTTGGCGGGCTCGCAGGAAGTCCTGTTTCTCGCCAGTCTGACCTGGGGCCTCGGCCTGGCCGCGCTGGCCGATCTCCCCTCGATCGGCCTGACGATCGAGATCGGCAGCTTCATGGCTGGCGTCGCCTTGTCCGAAAGCGTCGAGCATTTCCAAATCATGAGCCGCGTGCGGCCGCTCCGAGACGTCTTTGCCGTGACGTTCTTCATCACGCTCGGTTCGAAACTGGTCTTGGCCGGTACCGCCGCCCACCTGCTGCCGATTCTCGTCTTGTCCGCATTCGTCTTAGTCGTGAAGCCGCTCATCGTCATGCTGACCATGGGCCTCTTGGGCTACCGCGCGCGTACGTCGTTCATGACTGGGATCGCCATCGCGCAAGTTTCCGAATTCAGTTTGATCGTCATGGCGCTCTCCTTGCGCCTCGGGCACGTGGATCAAGGACTCGTCTCGATCGTGACCGCCGTCGCGCTTATCACGATTCTCGTCTCCTCCTACCTGATCATGCACGCCGAAAGCCTGTATCGGCATCTCGCGCCCTTCCTTAAAAAAACCATCGAGTTCAGCGCGAAGCGGGAAGCGCACGTGCGCGACACCTCGCTCAAGAACCATAGCGTCCTGATCGGCGCGCATCGCATCGGCCACAATATTCTTCGCGCGCTTGAAGATCTCCACAAAGCGTTCATCGTCGTCGATTATAACCCGGATGTCGTGCACCACCTCGAAAGCCGCGGGATTCACGCAATCTACGGGGATATTGCGGACCCCGACATTCAGGATGCGGCAGCACTCGATGCGGCGCGAGTCGTCATTTCGACAGTACCGTCGTTCCACGAATCCGCTCACCTGCTTGCGCGCTTGAAGCTCGCGAATCCGCGGGCGAAAGTCATTCTGACCGCCACGACGGAGCTCGACGCGGTCGTGCTGTATGAACACGGCGCCGACTACGTCATCCTCCCCCACTTCGCGGGAGGCCTGCAGCTCGGACGCCTGCTTGAAGAGGATAAGACGCTCCGGACGCTGGGAAAGCTCCGCGAACAGGATCTCGCGATCATCATCGAGCGGCCCTGAGCCGCTCTTTTGACATCCGTCAGTCGGGGCCGTACGGTGAATCCATCGTCGTGTGATCGACGAAAAGGAGACGGCCATGTGCACCGTCCTTATCGGTTTCAAGCTGTTTCCAAGCCAACCGGTCGTGATCGCCGCGAACCGCGATGAGATGCTCGATCGGGAAGCCTTGCCTCCACAGTTCCGCCTTCGAGCAACAACGTTGACGCCCCTCGATGTCGCGCGAGGCGGCACATGGATAGGGGTGAGCGAACGAGGTGTCTTCGCCGCTCTTACGAACCGCATTGACGTAACCTCGGTCTGGGATCCGAAGCGTCCGCGGCTGATGAAGACGCGCGGCGAACTCGTGCAGATGGCGCTCGGCCATCGCACGGCCGCTGAGGCCATCGCCGACATCGCGCAACTTCGCACACGCGCCTACAACGGCTACAACTTGATCGTCGGCGATGCGGAAGAGCTGTTCCTTGCGCGCGGCGGCGGCGTCGATGGCTCCGAACATCCGATCGTGACCCGGCAGCCGGACGAACCCGGGCTCCTCGTCGTCTCAAACTTGGGCATCGGCCCCGCGCACAGCCCGCGTGCGGAAGCGATCATGGACGTCTGGAATCGCCGACGCGCGGACTTCCGAGAACAAGCCCCGCACCGGGCGGTCTGGGACCAGCTCCTCACGATCCATGACCCGGATCCGCGAAGCGAGCCTGCATGGATGCGTCGCATGGCGTCCACCTGCATCCACCGGCCGGACGAAGAAAACTACGGCACACGCTCTTCTGCCTTTGTCGTGCTGCAGGCGGCACGAGGTCTTTCCCCATTCAAGACCCATCTCGCTGAATGGCGCTATTGGCATCGTGAACGTCCGGCCGGCACGCATGCCTGCGAAGGCCGCTGGGATCGCACACTGATCTTGCCGATCATCGGATAGAAAACGCCCCCGTCTGCCCACGCAGCACGGGGTTTTTTATGCGCGCGGAAAAACCTGAGGCTCGGATAACGTTTTCCGCAACATCCATGTTTTTTTGAGAAAAGAAAGGCTAGTCGCCAGCAATCGCACCTTGCTCCCCCCCGACGCGCGCGTCCGCTCGCTCCACAGAATGCCGATCTCCTCGACGCGTACGCCGAGCATGTGCGCTCTCGCAAGCAGCTCCGTATCGAAAAAGAATCCGTCATCGTGCACCGTCGGAAGAATGCTATCGCGTACGCGTCTGGAAAACGCCTTGCAGCCGCATTGCGGATCGCGCACGGCGAGCCTGAGGACACGCGCGACCACGAACGCATAGATCGCCGTGATGCATTTCCTCATGAGCGGTCTTCGCACGTCCGCGCCAGAAACGCGGCGCGAACCGATTGCCAGATCAGCGCCCTGCCTGACGGCGCGCGCGATCCGTTCGGCCGAAGCCAGATCAGCCGAAAGGTCCGCATCCATGAAAAGATAGATGTCGGCTTCGACGGCAGTCCCCGCGCGCTTGATGGCCGCGCCCTTGCCTGCAACTTTGGAACTCAGCGCGAGGGTGCCGGGTAAAAGTTTTTCCATCAGCTTGGCGACCCAAGCCGTGCTGTCATGCGAACCATTCTCGGAAAGCACGAGCACAAAATCATCGAAGGCATTTTTTCCCCATTCCCAAACGAGCGTTGCGTTTTTTTCAAGAATCGCGGCTTCATCGTGGGCAGGAATGATGACGGCGACTTTCATGACGTCAGCCTAGCATGGGCAAGGAAAATAAAAAACGGAATCACCGGGATTCCGCAGGGGCTCTCCGCTAGAACCGAACCACACGAGGACGCTGCTTGAGATGCAGTGCAAGATCGCAGGTATGCTCCGCGCGCTCAGACAAACGAAACGGCCAAAGCGCGAGACCGAGGGCCGCGAAGCTCGAGAAGATCGCCAGGCCGAGCATCGCGAGCGCCGCTCCCTGACCGATGAAGAGGAGGAGCAATCCTCCGAGGATGAAGAGCGGCGTAGCGATCAGGGCCAGAAAGAGGAGTTGGTGCCACAGTGCCTTCCGCTTTGCGGCCTTGCGATGCGCCGATCGCAAGCTTTCGATATCGAGCCGAGCAGCCATCTCGCGTGCGCATGCAGAATCAACACTGATCACGAACATACCACCTCCGGAAATGATCCGACCGCAACCTACCAATCAATCCGAGCGTTGTCAATGCTCAAAACGCGTCCAGCGGCACGCGTGGATCGGCAAGATCCCTCTCGCGACCGGTAACGGGGGTTCCAGACGTGATAAGCGCCGCCGCCGCCGCGCGCTGATCGTTCGCGTTCAAAAGCATCGCGCCGATCACGCGTCCGTGCAGCGTACGAAATTCGATGATCTTCTTTCCTTCTTCAAAGACGCGCTCGTGACGTTGAACGTCCGGCAGCATCCGCGATTCGCCGAGAAAGATCAGGTTTACGCCTGGAAATACCGACGTGCTGTAGCCCGTCAACATCGTGAATTTCTCTTCCCTGCCGAGCAGCGCCTGGCCGACATGGCGGCCTTGGGCGACGGCATTCGTCCAGTTGCCCACGACATGGCGAAGTCCGGTGACTTCGTCATCGTATTCGGCGCAATCCCCCGCGACCCAGACGTTCTCATGTTTCGTTTTCAAAAAAGCGTCCGCCACGAGACCGATCTCGCCTTTCAGGTCTCCGAAGGGATCCGCCATCACCTCGACGCCGATGCCGAGCCCGACGAGATCGCAAGGGATCGTCTCCCCCGTGGAAAGCTTCACGCCGGAAACGACGCCGTCGCCTTCGACAGACATGACCTTGGCATGATTGCGCACCTCGATACCGCGCGCTTCGAGCGCTGTTTGCAGCGCCTGCCCGATTTTCTCGCCGAGCGCGGACGTCCAAAAGTGCGGACCGCGATTCACAACCACGGTCTTCGCGCCTTTCTCGGCGCAGGCTGCGGCGAACTCGATGGCAATGAAACCGGACCCGACGATGACGACGCCCGAGGCGGCCGTCAGGCGGTCTCGCAACACGACCGCGTCTTCATATGTTTGGAGCTTCAGAACGTTCGCCTGCTCCGCACCGGACACATGCCACGCGCGCGGCTTGCCTCCAACGGCGATCAGCAATTTTTCGTAGGAAATTTCCTCGTCCGCTTCGAGTACGGCTTTCCGATGTTTGAAATCGACACGCAAGACGGAGCGGCCGCTTAAGAGCTCGATGTTCTTTTCGGCATACCAAGACGCGCTTCTCAAAAAAGCCTTTTCAGGCGCGATCTTGCCCTTCGCCGCGTGCGGCAAAAGTACCCGGGAATACAAAGGATGCGCTTCATCGGAGACGATGACGACCTCGCCAACTCCGCCGCCGACGCGGTACGTCTCGGCCGCCGTCGTGCCGGCCGCGCCGCCGCCGATAATGAGGATTTCTACGTTGCGCATGCGTTTTCTGTCATTCCAGCGAAAGCTGGAATCCAGTTCATTCCTGTACTGGATCCCCGCGTTCGCAGGGACGGCATTTTATGGATACACCTGATTCCCTTCCTCGTCATAGAGGAAGATGGCTTTCGTCGGGCACGATTCCGCCGCCATCTTGATCGTCTCGGCGTCATGCGCGTCGATGTCGACGAGGTACGCTTTGTTTTCCTCGTCCATCTGGAAGGTCCCCGGCGCAATCACGACGCACGAAGCCGCCCCGATGCACAGGTCGCGGTCGATGACGATCTTCGTAATTTTGAGCGGTTTCTTCTCGTCGGACATATCGCGGACAGCGTAACGAATTAGGTAGATTTTTTCAAGGGTAAGAAAAAGCCTCGCGCTACCGGAAGAGGTAGGCGAGGCCGAAGATGATGCAGCCGATGAAGCCGAGGAGGATGGCGAATCCGAGAGCTTCCTTGAACAGCCATTTGATCGCCGAACCGATCCCCGAGAGCATCCGACCGAGGGCGTCCGCGAGGCCGTAGCCGACGCCGTGACGAATGCGCAGATCCTCGGGCTGCTGATGCAGCCTCGTGAGATCAGCATCAATCTGAGCGTGTTGCCGTCTCCAGTCCTCCTGGACGTAACGCGGCAAGGGAGTTTCCGGACGTGCGGGAACGATCGGCTGCTTCTTGCGCCGACGGTCAAGCGGAACATATTCGCCCATGAACAGAACCTCCTGGAATCCGGCTAGTTGAAAAGCGGTTCCATGAAGGAACCTATAAGAAAAAGCACCTTTTGTCAAGGTGCTTCCCTTTCTTGTTTATTCGTACCTCAACGCTTCAATCGGATCGAGCTTTGAAGCCTTCTGCGCCGGATAAAGGCCGAAGACCAAACCGACAAGTGTCGCCACGCCGAAGGAAACCAGGATGCCGTTCAGTGGCACTGAGAAGTTCCAATCGGCCGAGAAGTTTCCGATGATCTTCGAGGCCAGGAAGGAGAAGGTCGATCCGATCGTGACACCGATCAGGCCTCCGAGCATTGTGAGCATCGTCGCTTCGAGCAGGAACTGCAGCAGGATGTCGGAGCGGCGCGCGCCGACCGCCTTGCGCAAGCCGATTTCGCGCGTACGTTCGGTGACCGAGACGAGCATGATGTTCATGATGCCGATGCCGCCGACGACGAGCGAGATCGAGGCGATAGCCGTCAGGAAGATCGTGAGGGCGGTCGAGACGGCGCCGAAGGTGGCCGCGGCCTGGACCTGCGAAAGCACGAGGAAATCGTCCTTCTTCGTGTCGTCGGAAGGATTGTCGATGTGATGGCGCGTCCGCAAGAGCTGGCGGATGTCGTCCATTGTGAAATCAACGTCGTCCTTGGCCGCCGCTGACATGAAGTTGATGTAGTCAACGCCTTTTAGCTCACGCTGGGCGGCCGTGATCGGCACGTAGGCCGCATGATCAAGGTCCTGGAAGAATTGGGAGCCGCGTTCCGGCAGCACGCCGATCACCGTGAAGTTCTTGCGATTGACGCGCACCATCTTTCCAAGCGCATCCTCACCTTGGAAAAGATCCTCCGCGACTTTGGAGCCGAGCACCACGACCTGCGCGGCGCTATCCATGTCGGCTTGGTCGAAGAAGCGTCCGTCCGTCACTTCGAGATTATTCAGCTCTTGATACTGCGGTCCGGTGCCGGTCACTTCCGGCGACGTGTTCTGGCCCTGGTAGCTGACCGTCGCGCTGACCATCAGCACCGGCGCGGCCAGGCGGACGGACGGCAGCTTGGCAACCGCTTCATAGTCTTTGAATTTCAAAGCGGTCAGCTGCGCCAAATTCGGCGGGCCGCCGTTCGCATCGCCGCCGCCAGGACGGATGAAAAGCGAATCGGGACCGAGGCTCGAAATCTGCCCGAGGATCAACCCTTCGGCGCCTTTGCCCAAGGACATCATCATGATGACGGAGGCGATGCCGATGATGATGCCGAGCATCGTCAAGAACGAGCGCGTCTTGTGCGCGGTCAATCCTTTCAAGGCGGTGCGTGCGGTGTCGCGGATGTTCATATTATTTGCGGAGACCTTCGCCGCCGGACGCCATGCGGCGCTGCGCGACCTTTTCGTCGCTTAATATCAGACCGTCGCGCATGCGGATGATGCGTTCGGCATGCTCGGCCGTATCCTGCTCGTGCGTCACGAGGATGATCGTATGACCTTCCTTGTTGAGGCGCTCGAGGATTTCCATCACGAGCGCGCCCGAGCGCGAGTCGAGGTTGCCGGTCGGCTCGTCGGCGAAAATGACGGCGGGTTCGGCCGCGAGCGCGCGAGCAATCGCCACGCGCTGCTTCTCGCCGCCTGAGATGCGCGTCGCGAGATAGTCGACGCGATGATCGAGACCAACGCTCGCGAGCGCTTTCCGCGCGCGCTGATCGCGCTCCTTCTCGGTGATCGGGTGATACGCGAGCGGCAGTTTCACGTTTTCGAGGACGGTCAGCTCGGGCAGCAGGAAGAAGGCTTGGAAAACGAAGCCGACGCGGCGCTTGCGCATCTCGGCAAGATCGTTTTCCAGAAGCGTCGACACATCGCGACCCTCGAATTCATAGAGGCCGGACGTCGGATGATCGAGGAAGCCGAGGATGTGCATCAAGGTCGACTTGCCGGAACCGGACGGCCCCATGATCGCTAGGAATTCTCCTTGGCGGACGTCGAAGGAGACGCCGTGCAAGACGGGTGTCGTCACATCTTCGGAGACGTACTCTTTCTTCGCGTCGCGGACGCGGATGACGGGCGTATCGTTCGGCATGTCAGTCCTTCAAAATCTTGCCGTCCTGGCGAACGGCCAAGATGACGTCCTCGCCGCCGGAAAGGCCGGACAGGATCTCGACCAGGCCGTCATCGCCGTAGAGTCCGGTCGTGACGCTCTTCTTCAGGTCTTGCCCATTCTCCAGCACGCGGACGTATTTCTCGCCGTTCTGCTTGATCGCGCGCTGAGGCACGACGAGCGCGTCCGGGCGTTCTTGCGCGATGACCGTCACGTTGGCGGTCATGCCGGCGCGAACGGATTGTTCCTCCGAACCGACGGCGAAGCGGAAGCGCGTCTTGTAATAGACGACGTCCTGAATGACCGTCTGTGCCGTATCGATCGTCGCGAGTTCGCCTTGAAAAACGGTGTTCTCGCCGTAGGCGTCAAGCGTGATTTCCGCTTTCAAGCCAACGCGCAATTTGGCGATGTCCGTTTCCGGAACGTCGGCTTCGATTTCATAGACGTCGTTGCCGTGCAGCTTGAGAATGACGTCGTTCGAGGTCGCCGTGGCGCCAATGCGCCCGAGAACGGCCGCAATCATGCCGTCGTACGGAGCGCGGATGCGCGTGCGGTCGAGCGCAATCGACGCTTCGCCAAGCGAGGCCGAAGCTTGCGTCACGCTGGCGCGCGCGGCCGAGAGGTCATAAGAGGTTGCCGGCGCTTTCTTGAGAGCCAACGAAGCCTTAGCGCTTTCCAAGGCACCTTCGGAAGAGCGCACGTTCTGTTCGGCGGCGTTCAGTGCCGAGGAGTTGGCCGCGACCGTCGTCCCGACCAGGAGCTTTTGCGATTCCGCTGCGTTGACGGCGACATTCAGATCGATCCAGGCCGCGCGCGTATTGGCTTTGCGCGTATCGAATGCAGCCTGCGTCGTCAGGCTGGTCGGTGTGGAGGTCTGCATCAGGTCGTTCGCGAACTGGGCGGACGTCCGAATGGTGCGGCCTTCGGACAAGAGACCGGCGAGGCGCATATCCTTGCCGGCGCGATCGGCCCCTCGATAGCCGCTGATCTCGATTTCCATTTTCGCGAAATCGGAGCGAGCAGAGACAAAGGCCGCCGTCGCTTGCGACGCCAAGCCGGAGTTGGAGGTCGAAAAATCGTTGCGAAGGTTCCCGGCGGCGTCGAAGACGTCGTTCTTCAGCACCTGCATGGCGGTCGAGGCTTTGAGGAAGAGGGTCTCAATCTGCCCGTCCATGTCGGCCTGCCCCTTTTCAAGGCCGGCGGCGTTCGAAGCCTGCGTGTCGACCAAGGACTGCTTCGATTGTGCGAGTGCGATTTCGGCGTTGGAGACGGCGACTTCCGTCACATGCACGTCTTCCGACGTCGCTCCATGCGAGATCCGATCGAGGCTCGCTTGCGCCGACTGCAGCGATGCCAAGGCACTCTGCACGCGCACGCGCTCGTTGCGATCGTCGAGCGTAGCCAGGATATCGCCGGTTTTCACGACGTCGCCGACTTTTTTGACGATCGTCTTGATGCGGCCTGCGCCTTCGAATTTCAAATCAATATCGGCCGAGGACGCGACTTCGCCGGTGACCTGTGCGGTCTGGCGCAACGCGACGCGTTGGGCCTTGTACGTATCATATTCGATATTCGGTCCGCGTCCGGCAAACGCGCGGACGACGAGAATCAACGCGAGTGCAATACCTCCGTACAGCGCGCCACGCTTCCATGTGAGTTTCGGGAATGTCATACGAGAAGTTTTTCAATCAATCCGATCAAATCGTCTTGTTCCTTGGCCGTCAGCCGGTCGAACATCGTCGCCATGTGCCGATCGACTTCGCGGAAGCGGCGGTCGATGAAGACCTTGCCTTTCGGCGTTATCCGAAGCCGGATGCTGCGCCGGTCGTCGACGTCTCCGCGCCGGGCCAACAGGCCGGCCGCGACGAGCCCGTCGATCAGGGCGGTCGCCGACGGAGGCGTGACGCACAAGAACGACGACAGCTCCTTCATCGTCGGCTCACCGCGCTCGCGGACGTACCGAAGCACGATCAGACGAGGGAGCGTCGAAGGGTCGAGCGGGAAGCTCTTCTTGCCCAGACGCGCATGCAGCGCGCGTTTCATGGCGAACGTCAGCTCGATGAACCGGCGGAAACGATGCGACTGTGGCATGCCGGAAACAAAAAATAGTTAGATTACCTAACTATTCTTCACCTCTGGGCGTTTTTTGTCAAGCTTGGGGCAAGGGCGGCTTGGGTTTCAGTGCGTGCCGCGGAATCTGCAGCGTGCGGCCCGGCACGAGCGCATACGGGGGCTTGAGACGATTGGCGCGCGCAAGATCCTGCCAGCTCACGTCGAAGCGGCTCGAAAGCGTCATGATCGTATCGTCAGGCTCGATCACGTAGGCCAGCATGTTGGTGAGCGGCTTCGGTTTCGGGGGCGGTATCGGTTTCGCCGGCACCGGCTTCGGCGAAGGCGCGCTCTGCGTCGACGTCGGGGACGCCATTGGCAAGGCCACCCGCGTCGGAACCGGGGCTTTCGGCGTTTTCTTCGCCGCCGTTTTAGCTTTCGCCTTCTTCGGCGTGCGGGGGCGCATCGCGAAGTGGATGAGCACAAGCCCGAGCGCGAGACCGGCCGCTCCCCCGCCAAGCGCTTTGACGTTCGGGAGGAGCCAGAAAGAAGCGGAAGCAATCGTCGCGGTCGGCGTACTTTCGTTCAGGATGAGCGTGGCGCGGATCTGGCCGATGATCGGCGCGTCATGCCAAACGATCGCCACCTCGGCCGTGCCGTTCGGCGGTACGACCGTCTCCTCGACGGGAAGCGTGACCGCCGGGCCGGCGCCATAGACATTAATCACGACGACGCGGCCGTGCGCGGCCACGGCGCGATCGCTTTGGTTGGCGATCGTGAATGAAAAAACGCGATCCACGCCGGAGGGCGCCTGACGCGCCGCGCGCACCAAAAGAGGCGATGCCTCTTTGGCGAAGGCCGGAACGATCAAGACGCTTGACAGTGCGAGAAAAATGAGGAACCCTTTACACATACCTGGCTTCATTGTACCCCACAATGCGAGGTGACGTCATGAGGAAAAGCGTTTTCTTTCTCGTGGTCCTCTCGGTTTTCGCTCTTTTCTGCAGCGAATCGGCGGCCGGCAAGAAGCGGCACGCTCCCGCACGGGGGCTCGCACAGAAGAAACAGAACGCCGCAGCCGATCGACACGACCTCACGCGCCTTGAGAATCGCGAAGCGCTGAAGACGTTCATCGCCAACGGCCTCCTCGTCGGCATCGTCTCGAACGCGTTCTACGACATCGGTCTCGACCTCGGCGAGAAAGATCCGCTGCATCGCAATCTCTACCGCTATGCGCGTCCCTGGACCAAAGCGTTCCTCGACTCGGAACTCGGTACGGCCCACGCCATCTTTGGCAAACAGCGCTTCGTCATCACCTCGCTCGTCCGAACGCGCGAATACCAGCGCAGGCTCTGCCGTTCGAACGGGAATGCCATCTGCGGCGTGCTCAGTTGGAAGCGTTCGTCGCACCTGACCGGCGCGACCGTGGACATCTCAAGAGCCGGGCTTCCCCGCCAAGTGGACCAATGGCTGCAACGGCGTCTAGAAACGCTTCAAAGGCAGGAAAAAATCATCTTCGTTAAGGAGCGGCGGCAGCGCTGCTACCACGTCATGGTCCTTCCCGCCTACGCGAAGTCCGTCGGGTCCGTCATTGCCAAGCGGGATACCGCCGAGCAGCATCGCAAGAAGAAAAGTCCGAAACGGCGCCCCCACCGCCGCAAGACCCGTCACTGACGGGTCGTTTTTATTCCTCATGCTAGACTGGGATCATATGACACTGTTCTTCCTTGCCATCGCCGCCGGCATCCTGACGATCCTCGCGCCCTGCATCCTGCCGGTCCTGCCTTTCCTTTTAGGCACGAGCGGCGGGCGGTCGAAATGGCGGCCGTTCATGATCGTGGCGGGCTTCATCGGCTCCTTTGCGGTGATCGGAGCCGCCTTTGCCACTGCCGGGACGTTTCTGGGTATTTCCAACGATGCATTGCGCACGATCGCTGGCGTAATCCTGCTTTTCTGCGGCGCGGCACTGTGCTTTGAAAAGCTCTATGAAAAGCTTTCGATCAAAATCCAACCGCTCCTCGCGAAACTGGGCAGCTCCGTCTCGCATGGCTCGGCTCTGAAAACCGACGCGCTCTCAGGTTTGGCGGTCGGCGCTTCGCTCGGTCTCGTCTGGACGCCGTGCGCGGGGCCGATCCTCGCCACGATCATCACCCTGGCTGCGCGCACGTCCGACTACGCAACAACCGCGCTCCTCTTCTTTGCTTACGCGCTCGGCGCAGGCATTCCGATGCTCGCAATCGCCTACGGCAGCCGGCATCTTCAGGAAAAGCTTCGCGCTGCGGGCCGGTGGCGATCGATCTTCAACATGATCTTCGGCCTCCTGATTATCGCGGCCGCGATCGGCATCCTGACCGGATACGATCAGGTCGCACAGACCTGGCTCGTCGCGCACCTCCCGGTTGGCTCGCTTCTTAAGCTGTAATTTCTTATGAAAAAGAATCTCGCAATCGGCATCGCCGTCGGCCTCCTCCTTTTGATCATGGCTGGCGCCGTCGTCTCGATGCGTATGGAAGGCATGACGAGCGCAGAGCCGATGCCGAATCCTCTTGCCAAGCTGACCGTAGGTGGCGGGCGGGACGGAGCTTTACCAGTTCTGGCGGAATCGATGCCGGAATTCTCAGGCATTACGTCATGGCTCAATTCCGACGCGCTGACGACAGCAGACTTGAAAGGCAAGGTCGTGCTGATCGATTTTTGGACGTACTCCTGCATCAACTGTCTACGGACATTACCCTACGTGACTTCGTGGTACGGGAAATACGAGGATAAGGATTTCGTGGTGATCGGCGTACACACGCCCGAATTCGCGTTTGAGAAAGAAGAAAAGAACGTGCGCGCGGCGATCAAGCGGCTGGGCGTCGGCTATCCGGTCGCGCTCGATAACGCCTACGGCACCTGGAATGCCTACGGCAATCAGTATTGGCCCGCGCATTATCTCTTTGATGGCCAAGGGCGTTTGCGGCACTACCACTTCGGCGAAGGCGCCTACGACGAAACCGAGGCCGCGATCCAGGCGCTCTTAAAGGAAGCGGGGCATCCAGCAGATATGCCCATGACGGAGGGCTCTTCGCAAGATCTGACGAAAATCGGCTCGCCGGAAACCTATCTTGGCTATGAACGTTCGAGTGGTTTGGCCAGCCCGGAACCGGTGAAAGAAGATGCTTCTGCATCCTATTCATTCCCAAAAAAACT
>CAYYII010000004.1:8461-15977 GCA_964471445.1 uncultured Gammaproteobacteria bacterium | reverse complement strand
AGAAGCAGGACATGGTTGCGGGTCGAAAGACGGTTCACGAACGGCGAGCGGCCGCGACGGCGTCTGAAGAGTTCCAAGAGGCCCGCCTTTTCGGATCCGCCGGTGCCGCGGTAGTGATACGCGACCGCCGTCGGAACATACGCCGACGTGGAACCGAGCAAGCGCAAGCGCCAGGCGACGTCCACGTCTTCTTTGTAGGCGAAAAAATCTTCATCGAGAAATTCGCCGTCGGCTTCGCGCAGTGCATCGATCGCTTCGGCCCGATAGAGCGCCAGCGCGCCGGAAGGGCCGGAAATTTCGGCGGGTTCGGCATAGGCGGGACCGTCCTGCTCCCCCGCCCCGCGATCCGCGGCCCGGCGGTCGCGCCGCATGCGCAAGCCGGCGGAATCCAGCTTCGTCGAAAAACGCGGATCCGCGTCTTCTTCCAAGCGCGGGTAGACTTTGAGCAATTTTCCGCTCGCGCTCGCGACCCCGTAGCGGCCGTCGACGCCGCGTGCGAGTTCTTCCAAAAAGTTCGGCGTCAAGATGACGTCGGGATTCATCACGATGACGTAGCGGTCGATCGAGCTCCGGCCTTTCTTGTCATCGTCGGCCCAGCGGTTGCGCGCCAGCTCGACGGCTTGGTTATGTGCGCGACTGAAGCCGAGATTCTTGAAATTGCGAAGGACGGTCGCATCGGGAAAACTGGAACGCACGACATCGACCGAGCCGTCGGTCGAGGCGTTGTCGACGACAGTCAGCGTGAAGTCGCGGAACGTCTGAGCACGCAGCGACTCGACCGCGTCTTGCAAGACGCGAGCATGATTCCACGAGACAATATGGACGGAAATCCTGGCCATATCAGGCGGCTTTCTTTTCCAGCACGGTCTTGGGCGTCACCCAGAACCCGAGGCGACGCCCCAAGAGCAGGCGGGTCTGCGCGTCGATCGCGGGAACCGCGCCGAAGATGATGAAGGTGAACGGCAGGAGCATCCATTGCAGGAGCATCACGATGTGAAGCGCCTTATGCTTATGCGCCGGGCGGCTCGGCAAGAGCGGCAAGGACAAGAGCGCCGACGCGAAGACGCCGAGCATCGCGAACGTCATGATCCACTGGAGGGTGATCGGGGCGTTCTGGAAGACGATTTCCGGCCGGCCGGAAAAACGCGCGATATTGAGCGGCAGCCAGCCGAGCAGGAAAATGAGGAGCGGCGCAGTCGCCCAGGTATACATGCCTTCCGACAACACGAAGAGCGTCGAGAAGCGCTTGGCGAAGCGGATCTTTTTTTTCTTGGCCCTGAAATTGATCGCGAGGTACGGAAAATGTTCCGCGCCCCACGCCCAGCGGCGCTGCTGCTTGTACAGATTCACCAGGCTTCCGATCCATTTCGGCGCGAGCACGGCATCCATCGAGACGGGCACGTAAAGCGGCACGACGCGGTAGTCGCCGTCGTAGCGGAGGAAGCACTGGAGAAAGATACGCGAATCTTCCGAGACGACGTCGCGCTGCCAGAAGCCGACGTCGACCAGCGCCTGGAACGGCATGCTATGCGAAGAGAAGGTGAAGAGGCGGTCGGGACGCACGAGTTCGGACAGCAGCCAGAACGTCGTGCCGAAGGCGGCGATGCGCACGATCGCGGGCGCGTCCCAAATATTGTTCGAATAGAGGACAACCGGCTGATACGACGCGTGCGTGCGGTTCGGCGTTTCAAGATAGATTTTCGCGAGATGCGCGAAATACTGCGGATGCGCGATCGTGTCGACGTCGAAGGTCGAGACGATCACGTTCTCGTATGCGAGGCCGAGTTCGTCGACCACCTGGCGCGCGAAAGGACCGGCATAGTGCAGGTTCGAGCCTTTGCCCGCAATGTCGCCGATCGTATCTGCCGGATGCACCGTAAAGATCAGTCGCAAGAACGTCTCGCCGAATTCGGCCCGGATCGCTTCCGCGCGGGCAAGAAACGCTTCGCGACCGGCCCGCTCTTCGCCCGCCAGGACGACGATCATTTTTTTCGGATCGGTTTTGGCGGCGGCCAAGCTGCGGAACGTCGCGCGCAGGATCTCGAGATCCTCCTTATACGTCGGCAAGAAGACGAGGTGACGGAGGGCGTCCCAGCCGGGGGTCTTCTTCAAGGCGGTTTCCCAATCGACGGCCAAAGCACCGCGATGTCGGCGCCAGGAGATCGTCAGGAAGATGACGAAATAGAGGACGCGAAAAAACCAGTAGAGGTCGAAGGCGATAATAAAATAGACGGCCCAGATCGGGTTCGCAAACGAGAGGATGATTGCGCCGAGCAGCGTGCACCAGACGAGCGTCGCCGGCACGAATTCAAGACGGCGATGCCGTTTTTTCTGCGCCGGTGTATAGTCTTCCCAGGTTAGTGCGCGTTCCATGTCTTTTTCTTTTTGCTGATCGTGATCTTCGGATCGGACGCGTAGAGAGGAAGAACGGGGGTATTCGCGGCAAATGCGTTAGCAGGCAAGAGCGCCGCTTCTTCCGGAGAGATCTCGCCCGCGGCGCAGATTTTCGCGCCGAGCGCGCGCGCGAGCCCAGTCGCGACGGCGACGCGCCGCCGGACCGACGAAAAGCCGCCCGGCCCCCTGTCGACGACGATTTCATCAATGGACGTTTTTTTTGCCCGGATCGTCTTCAAGGCCGCATCGAGCATCGCGAGCAGGTCGTCGGAAGACGCGCCCTCGCTCAACGCCAGAACGCCCCCGTGCGAAAGCGAGACGACGTGACCACCCGCCTGCGTGCCACCGAAAAGCGCCCTCATACGGCGGCGGGTTCCGGCGCCGAATGGAAAAACTCGTCGACGAACACGAGCTTCGGCGCGTCGAGCACGCTATAGAGGAAGCGGTCCATGACGTCCATGCGATAACGCATCTCCTCTTCGTCGAGAATGGTGAAATTGATCTCGTGACCGAATTCGACCTCGAACTTGCGGACGAGATCGGACAGCTTCTTCCGGTCGACGCGGCCGACGAGGAAAATGTCGGTCGGCGCCTCGGTGCGATCCACGAAGCGCCCTGTGAGCGCGAAGTAGGAAATGCGGCCGATGGCTTGCAGGCGCTTGACCATGTCTTTTTCGAGCAAGACTCGCGACTTCACGAACAAGGCCCGCAGCTCCGGGATCAGGATCGAATTCTGCTTCAAACGGTAATGTTTTTTTTGCACGGCCTTGCCCTCGTCGACGGACACGATTTCGACCAGGCTCAAGGCCTCAAGGTTCTTCAGCTCATGGCGGACGGCATTGATCTGCACGTCCAGACGGCGGGTCAACTCACGCACGAAAAAAGCCGTCTCCGGATTCTGCAAGAATGTCCGGAGAAGCTGCGTTCTCGTCTTTGAACCAAACAATTGTTCAAGCATAGTTGGCCGCCGAACAGGGGGTATTGTATACTGTCGGGGAAGACAGGTCAAAATGGCACCCATCAGTATTGGAGAAATTCACGTTCCGGGAGGAGCAGGGCTTGGCGCCGTCCGTTGCCTGACTCTCACTTCGCCGCTTCAGAACGAGGGCGGCCTCGAGCTGTTCTTCGCGATGTTCGCCGCCGACGCGCCCAAGCGCGTCGTTGAAAAAATGAGCGAGCGCCTGAGCGATGAGCTGCGGACGATCTATTTCCAAAAAGGCGATCCCGAAACCCGTTTTGAAGCCGCCTTGAAGCAAGCCAACAAGACGATCTTGGCGTTCTTGTACGAGCATGGCTTGTCCCTGCCAGGCATCAAATTGCGCGGCGCCGCGGCCGCGCTGAGCGGCGGGAAGTTGCTCGTCTCTTCGCGCGGCATGGTGCGCGGGCTTCTCTACATGCCGCACAGCGACGGCCTCAAGCCCTATACCTTGTTTGACGAGGCTCCCGAAAAAAACGGCGAGCCGAAATTTTTCACCTCGCTTCAGGCCGGATCGTTTCCGGACGGCGCGAGGCTCGTCATCGCCACGTCGGAACTTTTTCAGTCGCTCGACGACGCCTACGTGCAAAGCCTTCTGGGCCAATCGGATTTCGCCAAGGCTTCGCGCGAGGTGAAGGCGGCCTTGCGCAGCGCACAGAAACCGGTGTCGATCTTGTCGCTCAGTTCCCTGCTGCCGGAAGGCGCGTCGGCCGCGCTCAAGCCGTCGGGAACGCCCGTAAAAAAAACGGGAAGCATGAAACCGCCCCGGGCCGCCGCGCCGATCATCGGACCGGATATCGGGGACATGCTGGCCCGAGGACTGCGCGCTGGATGCTTGTGGATCGGGCACGCGGTCGCATCCGCGGGCCGCACGGCCTGGATCGTTCTCAAAAACCTCGTCTTGCTGCCCGCGCGCTTGCCGCGCCTGGTCGGCATCCTTCTGGATCCGCCCCGTCGCGCGCAACTGGCCGCCGATTGCAAAACAGCTCCATCACGCTGCCTTTCCGCCGCCGTCAATCGCTTGAACGCCCTGCCGCATCAAAGCCGCATGCACTTCTTCCTGCTGCTGGGCGTCGGCGCGATTTTCGTCCACGGCCTCTTGTTTTCCATTCGTCACGAAGTCCGCGCGCAGGCTATCAAGGGCTATGAGGCGCAGCTGGCCGAATTGCAGCAGCTTGAAACCGACTTCACCGCCGGCATGATGTACGAAAATGAAAGCCGCTCGCGGGAATTGGTGGCGCGAATGGAAACGGTCTGGAACGCCTTGCCGGAACTGACGGAGGCCCAGAAAAAAACGAAAGCCGAAGCACGCCTCAACATTACCCAGTCGCACGAAAAAACGCGCCGTCTCATGGTGATTGAAAATCCCGCGACCTTCGCGAACGTCGGTGACGTCGCGCTGGAGGGGGCTTCGATGGGCTGGTTCAATGGAAAAATCTACGTCTTCTCGAGCCTCTCGGGGCGCGTACAGGTCTTCTCCGAAGACGGCGCGCCCGTCGCGGACCCGACGATCGCGTCGCTCGCGCTCGGCGTGACCGATGCCATCGCGGCTCGGACCGGCTTTCTCCTGAAAGGCGTCTCCGGCGCCCTCGTTTATTGGAATCCCGACACCTCGGAAGAAACGATCTACCAAGCCACCGACGTGGCGGACAAGCCTATTCTGTTTTATCAAGGCCGCCTCTATGCTGCGGCCGGCGACGGCACCGTGACGCGCCGTTCGGTCGCGACGACGACGCTTGGCTCCCCCGCCGACGTCCTCCGCGGGGCACCCGCTTCTCCTTCAAGCATCGCCACCGACGGCGCCGTGTATCTTTTGTATAAAGACGGATCGACACGTAAATATCTGAAAGGCGCGTCCGTCCAAGACTACGCGCCGTCCGCGATCGATCCTCTGCCGACGAACGCGTCGCACCTCTGGGCCTCCCTCGATTCCGACAAGATCGTCTTCATCGATCAGGGCGGCGATCGCGCCTTCACAGTCGACCGGACGACCGGGCGGCTGCTCGCGCAAATCACCGCCCCTGCCTTCAAGGACCTCCGAACCGCCGCCGTCGATGACGGTGGGCGCGCGCTCTATCTACTGAACGCGCAAGGCATCATCTATAAAGTTCCACTGAAATAAGGAGGTTGCTCTCGCGAAGGCGTTGGGTTAGGCTGTCGCGCAGGAGGAACCCATGTCTCGATCATTAATCGTCGGAGGGGCCCGAGGCCTCGGCTTGTCCGTCACGAAAGAGTCCCTGCGCCGCGGCATCGAGCCGATCGTTCTTGGACGTCCCGGAGACGGCCGAGGGGCCGTGCTCGATATCGATGGTACGCCGGTCCGGTTCGAACCCGTGCAGATCACGGACGATGCCGACACCGCGCGCTGCATCGATCTCTTCAAGGTCCAGCCCTCGCTCCAATTTCAGGAGGTCTTCTACTTGCCGGGGACGTTCCTGCAAGGACCCTTCTGCGGTCACTCGGATGCCGACGCTCGTGCAGTTTTCGACGTCACCGTCTTCGGCCTCATGAACCTGATGCGGCACTTTCATCCGATGAAGCGGCGGCCGTACCGCCTGGTCACGTTTGCCTCGACATCCTCGACGAAGATTCGGCCGGATGAAGCGATCTACGGCGCAGCCAAGGCGGCTGAAGCGCAGTTCGCGGGCAACCTTCATCAGGAGATGTCGAAGGATCTTCCGGGATCGATGTCGCTCATCGTCCACCCCGGCGGCATGCGCACTGGCTTCCTGCCTCCCGGGATCGATCCAGCCGAACTCATGGATCCGGACGCCGTCGCGCGCCTCGTCTGGGACGAGATGGCCGCGCAAGACCGCGGAGAGCATCCCCCGCTCCATGAGCTCCACATCCTGCGCGGCAAGGGCGGCATTCCCCGTGTGGAGCGCGGACCCAAGGCACGCTACTGATCCGCCTTTGCGGATCTTTTTTGTCGCATAAAAAAAGTCCTCCCGGTCGGGAGGACTTTTCGACGCTGATGAAGATTACTTGAGAGTGACCTTCGCGCCGGCGCCTTCGAGCTCTTTCTTGGCGGCTTCGGCTTCTTCCTTCGAGACGCCTTCCTTCACGACCTTCGGCGCGCCGTCGGCCAGATCCTTGGCTTCCTTGAGGCCAAGGCTGGTGAGGGCGCGGATCGCCTTGATGACGCCGATCTTGTTGTCGCCCGAGGAGGTGAGCTCGACCGTGAACGAGGTCTGCTCTTCCGCGGCGGCGCCACCGGCGGCCGGGGCGGCGGCCATGGCCATCATCGGAGCGGCGGCGGAGACGCCGAACTTCTCTTCAAGGACTTTGACGAGCTCGGCGAGATCGAGGACGGACAGCTTTTCGATGGACGAGACCAGGGAAGCGAACTTCTCCGGCACGACGACGTTGTTTTCTTCCGACATAGTGTTGATGTGAATCGTTTTCTTAAGCGGCGGCTTTCTGATCTTTGACGGCGTTCAGGACGTTGACCAGGCCGCGGAGGTTGCCGGCCAGGACGTTGACAAAGCCGTTGATGGGAGCGTTGAGGGAACCGACCAGCTTGGCCAGGAGTTCCTGCTTGCTCGGGAGCTTGGCGAGCGACTTGATGGCGGCTGCGTCGACGAGCTTGCGCTCGAGGACACCGGCGACGATCTTCAGCGCTTCGTGCTCTTTGGAGAATTCGGCGGCGAGCTTGGCCGGAGCTACTTCGTCGTCGAAACCCGTGACCATGACGAGGGAACCCTGGAGCGAAGCGGGATCGACGCCTTCATAGCCGGCGTTCTTGAACGCGAGGCGCATGAGGGTCTTCTTAGCGACCAGGACGCCGACGTTCTCTTTCCGCGCCTTGTTGCGGAAATCAGTGGCGTCTTTGACGGTCAGGCCCTTGAAGTCGGCGAAGACGACAGACTTGGCGCTGCCGAGCGCTTCGACCAATTCGGCCAGGGTGACTTCTTTCTGTTTGCGGGATTTTGCCATGTGGCGGATTGCGTGAATCTTGCGCGTACGACCTTTGAAACAAAATCTGCGCTCCTTGTGAGACCGCAGACGCGTACGACGCCGGCAAAACCGGCGTCAGCGTTTGCCTCGATAGGATCGGATCGGCAGATCCGGTTTCGTGCCCCCAGCCGGGGGCAACCTATGGTCTTTGGTAAACGAGAAGTTGTTATCGAGAGAGTACAGGAAATG
>CAYYII010000004.1:7189-8361 GCA_964471445.1 uncultured Gammaproteobacteria bacterium | reverse complement strand
GCCTCGAGGACGGCGGCCTCGCGACGCCGCTGCTTGAGCGGCTGCTTGCTGCGGCAGTGGCTGGAGGACTTGGCCTCGCGACCCGACTTCTGGTGGTTGGGCAGGATGCCGCCGTGGCGGAGCCGGACCGCCCGGCGGGGGGTGATCAGCCGGACGTGGTCGTGCAGGCCGTACTTCTCGTCGCTGTCGTCGACGTGGATGTACGTCTCGTGACCGTGGTCCATCGCCTCGATCGGCCAGCAGTCGCGCCAGCGGGCGGAGGACGGACCGGAGAAGACGGGGCCGTGCTCGGACTTCACGAGCAGGGGCGAGGAGAAGTGCGTTCCGCACGTGAGCGAGTCCGGCTTCTTGGGCTCGTGGAACTGGCGGAGGGTCGCCTCCAGACGGGCGTGGATGGTGGTGGCGACGCGGGAACGGGTCTTGCTCATGTCGTGGGCCTCCAAAAGGTGCGGGTGGATGGGCTTTTCGGCCTTACGTTTCAGGCACAAATTGCCAGTACTTCGATAGTCCAATCATAGCACAAAAGACCGTCTTTGTCAAGATTCTACAACAAAAAAACCTCGCCCTACGTGGGGAGAGGTTTGACGTTATCGAGCACCAGATCGATTTCGAGAAGCGCGGCGTCGAAGTCCTCCACCTTCGCGAGAACCAGGGTCAGCAGATATTGATCCGGCCGATCGAGCAGCGATTCCACGGAGAAGCGCCCTTTGCCAGGAGAGCCGTCCGACATGGCGAAGTCGAAGGCGAAGGACCAGCGTCCCCTACCACTCTCGATGACCGCGTCGATCTTCTGACTCCGTCCGTTCAGGCCAGTGGCGAAGATCTGTTCGATGAGGACCTTGGCGGTGGTATTCGCCTGGGTCAGCGAGCGCATCTTGAGCACGCCGAGCGGGTTCTCGCGCGTGAAGTCGATGACGAACTGGCCGTTCCCGCCACCGACGCCGCCCTTCCATCCAGGGCGCACCATCGTGATCATGACGCCTGACTCGTTGAGCCGCAGCGTCAGGCCGTCAGCCTCGACGGGCGGCTTGGCCGCTTCGGGCACGACGAGCGGAGGGTTCGTGATCGTGGGAGCCGTCGCTTTGGAGGCTGACCCGCAGGCGATGAGACAAGCGGTTGCGATCAACGCGAAGAGCTTCTGCATGACCCGACTCCTTGTGTGAGAGAGCTGA
>CAYYII010000004.1:1175-7179 GCA_964471445.1 uncultured Gammaproteobacteria bacterium | reverse complement strand
TACGTCTTCAGAGAACCGTCGGGATTGCGGATGCGCTCCCGCGTCGCGCGGACGCCAAGCTTACGCCCCTCATCGAGCGCATCGCGCCTGACAATTGTCCCATCCGGAAAGATCTCGTAGACCTCGCGCCCGTTCAGGAACGCGCTCGCCTCAGCAAAGACGCCCGTGCCGATGTAGTCGTCGCGGAATGCCAGGAATACGACGCGTGTGAAGCCGGGAATCACTTCGTTCAGGAAATACGCCATACCGTCGCGAGCGTAGCCTGCGGCATGCGCAGGCGTGTCCGGATCTTCGATCTGGTCATCCGGAAAGCGTTCGCGAATCCTGTCGAGCAGGAATGCCTTCAGCGGCGTGCTGAAGAGGTTGATCGGATGGGCGAAATACGTGCTCCCGCCTTTGGGATAGCGCTCGAACGGGTCGACCATGAAAGCTTCTCCTCTGCTGCGCGGGAATGGAAGAACTTCCCACCTTGTACGGGAGCGAAGCGCGATTGTCAAAAAAACCCGCGCCTTACGGAACGGGCAACAGCCTGAGAATTTCTTCGACGCGCTCATGAACATCGACGACTTGCAGCACATGAAGCCTCTGCTGCTCGACGAGCCTAAGCATCTTGATCACGAGCCAAACGGACTGATCGATCCTCTCTTGGAACGCCGTGTCAGCCGGACGCGCGACATCGCCGACCAACGGGAACTTCCCGCACGGGAAGTAGACGAAAAGGTCGTAGAGGCTCGCATAATATTGCAGCATCGCAAGCACGAGCGGTTCGACCAGATGGTCCGTCGGCGTCTTCCGCATTGCCAGGAAATAGGCCGTGCTGTCGATCACGGAGCGGTCGGTGATCACGTGGTCTTCCGGCGCGAGACGCGTATTGACGGCCGGATCGATCACGCTCCACGCATTCATGTTGAAGAGCTGGAACGCGCCGATGCCATAGGTCGGGCACACGTCCCTGAACAGATGCCCGAGACCGAAGGCCGGCAGTTGATGCCGCACCGCCGAAGAAAAAAACGCGACGTCGGGGCGCCGTAGTCGCAGCTCCGTGAAGACCGTCGTCTTGCCGCCGCCGTGCGTACCGATCAAGCCAATGCGCATGCAACCCTCCTAGGCAGAGATCACATCACGCAGCCGTTTTTGTCAATCCTTGATGATCGTGCCCTTGAATTTCTTTCCGTCCAGCGCTTTGGAAATTTCCCCGAACGCGCGGCCTTTGATCATTTTGACGGTCAAACCCAGGCGTTCCGCGAGTTTCGCCGCGACGGGATCGAACGGCACGTTGGCGCCAGGGTCCCAGCGGTTGCCGATCATCATGCGGAAAGCTTTCCACCGCAGTTCTGGCAAGGGAATCGCTTTCGGATCTTTTTTCGGATCGGCGCTATAGACGTAGTCGATGTCGGAGAGGTTCAAGACCGTCGTCGCGCCGAGGCTCGAGGCGAGCAAGGTCGCGCAGTAATCGGTCGACCAGCCGGGTTTCCAGCCGGCGGCGATCAAAACGGGTTCTAAAAAGCGCGGCGGCGCATGCGGATTCTTGATGACGGTCGCATGCGCCATCCCTTGAAAAATCGTGCGCAAAAGATGGGCATTCAAGCGCGTCGAATGAATGCCGATCCAGTCGACGTCTTCGCGCGACAGGCGACCGACGGCTTTGGCCGCCTGCTGGTACTGGCGCGCGGTCGATCCCCCGCCGCAAATCAACACGAAGCGCTCTCCTTTAGAGACGCGCTTCGTGATGAAGGTCTTGAACGTTTTGAGAAACGAGACGTCGATCCCGCTCTTTGGAACGATGAGCGAGCCTCCGAGCGAAATGATGATCGGCGTCTTCTTCATTTGAATTTGAAATTTTTCGGGAGGCCTTTGACGCGCTTGATCGACGCTTGGGCGCGAAAGCTGCTGGGCGTGCGGTAGCCCGGCCCTTTGCGATTGCCGCCGAACGCGCGCGCGTTGTTTTTACTCATGCTGAGACGTCTCAAGGCTCGCCATCTGCGCGACGTAACGCTCGGAAAGCTCTTCTCCTTTCATGGCCTGCACCACATCGGCTTCTCGCGTGAAAAGCACGCCTCCGCCCAGCACAGCAAGCGCGAGCGCGGCGACGTAGCGATCCGAAGGTCCCATGGCCGCCAGGACGGCAAGGGCGGCCACAAGTGCGATGCCGATCAGCATGTTGGAGAACGGAGCCAAGATCCGCCCGTTCCAAAGCGACTGGATGCGCTGACGCGCATCGGCGGCGTGACGTGCGGCTTCGCGCAAGTCCGCGTAGAGGGCGCGCTCTTTTTCGCTCTCAAGGCTCGCGATTTGATTGAGATGCATGCTCAGCTTGCGGAACTGGCCTTGCATTTCCTTATACTGTGAGAAACTTTTCTTATCGAACGCCGTGAGGTAGGCATGCAGACAGCCGTGCAAATCGGTGAACCATTGGCGGTGCCGCGATTCCGTTGCGAGACTCTTGCCGAGATGATGAATGCGCCCCAAACTGTCGAGCTCAAGCGCGACCGCCTCAAAGAGGCGCTCGCGGCGCGCCAGCACCCGTTGCGCCGCCACGGCGAGGAGCAAAACCGCCGCCACGACAGTCCCAGCCGCCAGGCCGGCCGATCCGGCCGAAAGCGGCATGAAGTACGCGAGGGCGAATGAGGCGGCGAGGACGGCGAGCAGGCGTTTGAGCATCGACATGTCTAGTCGTTTTGGAGCAGGCTGTTTGTCAGCCAACTCATCGCCCACAAGACCAACGCGCCGAGGAGAGCGGGCACGAAACCGTCGATGCTGAAGCCTTTGACGACGCTCGAAACAAACAACAATAAGAGTGCGTTGATCACGAACGTGAAGAGACCGAGCGTCACCAGCGTAATCGGCAGCGTGAGAAGGATCAAAAGCGGCCGGACGAGCGCGTTGACGATGCCGAGCACGAGCGCCGCGATCAGCGCCGCGTAGACGCCAGCGACATGGATGCCAGGCACCACGTAGGCGACGAACATGAGCGCGAGCGCGTTGAGGAGCCAGCGGAGAAGAAGTTGCATATTAGAGGAGGCGGGTTTGATCGTCTTCGCTCGCCTCTAGAGGCGCATCGTCCGCGAAGCCGGAGAATTTTTCCTTGATCTGCGTGACCTTGTTTTCGACTTCGGCCAATCGCCCGCGGCACTTCTTGGCGAGCTCGAGACCACGTTCGAATTTCTTCAAGCCCTCTTCAAGATCGACTTCAGACGACTCGAACCAACGGACGATCTCCTCGAGTTCCTTGAAGGCTTCGGCGAAGTTGGCTTTCTTGGCTTCCTTTGCTGGCATATCAGCGGATGTCGGTAACTTCGGCATCAAGCGTTCCTGTAGCCAATTGTACGGTAAGAACGGCTCCTCTGTCCATGGAAGAAGCCTCCCTGATGACGCGACCTTTCAGATCGCGCACGATCGCATAGCCGCGCTTCAAGACGCCGCGCGGATCGAACGAGCGAAGGAGTCGTTCGTCGCGCTCGACGGAACCGGACAAGACCTTGAGGCGCCCCTCGAAGGCGGAAAGCTGCATCTCGAGATCGGACATGACAGCGTCGAATTCGGCGCGCGCGGAACGGACCTGTTCCTGCAGCTGATGTTCCAAATCGAACAGGCGGTGGCCGAGGCGCGCGATCTCTTTTTCCAAGCCGCGTTCCGCCGTGCGGACGAAGGCGTCGATCTCACGTTCCAAGTCGCGGCGATCCGGCACGAGCCGTTCGGCGGCGTTCGACGGCGTTGACGCCCGCACGTCTGAGGCATAATCGGCCAACGTTTCGTCGCGCTCATGACCGACGGCGACGATGACCGGTCTTTTCGCGCCGAAGACCGCGCGGACGACCTCTTCGGAGTTGAAGGCATGGAGATCTTCCATCGCGCCGCCACCGCGCGTCAGTACCAGCACGTCGGCGAGCTCCGGATGCGCGTTGAAGTACGCGAATGCGCCGACGATGTCGCGGACCGCATCGCGGCCCTGGACTTGCACGTGCGCCGCTTGCACCACGAGCCCACCCCAGCGGTTGCCGAGAATGCGCAGGAAGTCGGTGTAGGCGGCCGATTCCGTCGAAGCGATCAAGCCGATGCGTTCCGGAAAGCGCGGCAACGGCCGCTTGCGTCCAGGCGCGAACAAACCCTCCATCTCCAATTTCTTTTTCAAAAGCTCGAACGCGCGTTTCAAGGCGCCCTCGCCGACCATCTCGACGCGATCGACATTCACGGAAAACTTTCCGCTCTTGGCGTGCACCTTCGGTACCCCGTGCACGCGGACTTTCATGCCGTCTTCGAGCGGTTGGCGCAACTGCCAGACGGTTGAGAAACACGGAACAACCGCCGTCGCGTCTTTCAACAGGAACCAGACCCATTTCTCCTGACTGACGCGATACTCCGCGACCTCGCCCTCGATCGTCGCGCCGTACGGAAAAAGTGCCTCTTCCAAGGCGGCGTTCAATCCTTGCACGAATTGGCTGACGGACAGGGCTTGGAGTTCCGGCATGGGCATCAGTATAAGGGATCAGCCGACGAAGGGAAAACGACTGTTTTTATTTTTTCTTGGCCGCCTCTTCGAAGATCAGCACCTCGTTCAGATCGCTGACGGAATAGCCCTTGGCTAAGCCCCCGCCGATCACATACGCGCGGTTCTTATACGTGGCGACGCCTAAGCCATGACGCGGATGCGGCAAGGAAAACGGAAACGTTGTCCAGACGTCCTTGAGCGGATCGAAAACGTCGATCATGGCCGGCAGGCCGCCGATGTCGTTCACGCCGCCCACCGCGAGAATCTTTCCTTCATGCACGAACGCGCCGAACGCGCGACGAGGCACAGGCATGTCTTGAAGCGGCTTCCAGCCGTCCGCTTCCGTGTATTTTTCCGTGGCGGAAATATCCTTGCTCGTTCCAAGACGTCCGCCGAGCGCGTAGAGCGTCCCGTCCTGAGCCACGAGCACATGACCGCGCCGAGCCGTCGACATGGCGGGCAGGCCGTTCCAGCCTTTGCGTTCCGGATCGTAGAACTCGAAGACGCCGTCCGTACCGGCCGTGGTAGCGCCTCCGAGGATCGACAGCCGGCCTTCGGCAAAGATCGCGGCCGCATCGCCACGAAAATCATTCAGCTGTCCCAGCTCGGTCCAGGCGTTCCTCAAAGGATCGAACGCGTACGCCGCGTCGAGGGGGCGCGACGAAATGCCGGTCATGCCGCCCAAGACGTAGATCGTTTTGCCGTCGGTCGCGACGGCGGGATGATGCAGCGCTTGCGGCAGCGGCGCGACTTCGCGCCATGTGTCGGTCGGAATGTCGTAGGCGAGCACGGAAACGAGCGTGCGCAGATAGCCGTCGCGGCCGCCGATCACAAAAATTTCGTTGCCGACGACCGCCGTGCCGAAATCAGCGCGGGCGAACGGCATCGGCGAGGCGGTTTCCCAATGCGTACCGGCTCCGCGCTGGCCGATCGGCGTTGTCGTGGCTGATGCCTCTTCTTTCAAGACGAAAGAAACGCCAGGCAGCCTGCGAGCCCGTTCCCAATCCCAGCCTTGGATCTTGTGCAGATAGAGACCGACGCCAATCGCAAGCGCGATCAGCCAAAAAATCTTTTTCATCCTTTTTGATCCCAAGACGCGCGCCCCTTCTTGATGTCGGCGAGCAAAAACCGTACACCGGTGTTATCTTTTGGATTCAGCTTCAAGAGATCGTTGAAACGCTTCTCAGCTTCTTTCGTGTCGCCCCGCCGGAATGCGACGAGCGCAAGCCCATGCAAGGCACGCAGCAGCGTGCGATCATGCGGCGTTTTCCATTCCACATGCGTCGGCGGCTTGTCTTTATAAAATTTCAACGCAAGCTTCCGTGCTTTTTCATGCATCATCTCCGCATCCTCGAGGCGCTTTTCATGAAACGCGACGGTACCGAGGCCGTTTAAGGCGTCGGCGTGATCAGGATCGGTCGCCAAGACGCCAAGGAACGCTTCCTCAGCATCGCTCATGGCGCCGCCTTGCAACGCGGCCCAGCCGGCGGAAAAAAGGTGCTCGATTTCTTGCGG
>CAYYII010000004.1:0-1165 GCA_964471445.1 uncultured Gammaproteobacteria bacterium | reverse complement strand
TGCGGAGGCAAAGCGGAGTGCATATCAGGGCTGGAGCGTTTCGCGAGCTGACTTTTCACCGGCGGTAATCTCAATAGCATTGCTTTCCGGAATAGACCCAGCAGCACGCACCGTTGCCTCGATTTGGGCCCGGATCGCGGTGACACGACATGAACCAGCAACGCTTTCATCAAGCTTCCCGTCAAAGGAAAGGCGTGTCACGTTTCCTTCAGATTGCTCCTTTAAAAACGAGACACCCTTCGGAATCGCGGTCGTATACCCTGCTTTTCGCTCCTCTTCATTAGGTCCCGCAAGCAGGGCCTCAAACACATCGTCACCGGGGAAGAATAATGTTCTCTCAACGGGGAACACTTTTTCACAGGTTGTTTGAGGATCGCGTGCCTGGTTCAAGAAATAGAGCCGCACCGTTTCCGGCAGCGCATCGTGTCCATTTTCTCCAACGTCAGGAAACTCGCATTTCTGCACGCACATCTGGATGCAGGCTTCGGCATCCGGCGGGCAGGCCGAGGCGCATTCGTTCCAAACACCGCCGGCCGTTTCGCATGCATCTTTCGTGGTCGGCACGGAGTGTACCTCTGGTGTAGCGACGGGCGGAATACCTTCGACTGATTCGTTCGCGTTCGTGTAGAACCAGGCGATCGCCGCCAAGGCGACAAGCGCGGCACAGATGACGAGAAGATGGGTGAGAGGAAGACGTTTCATAGACGTTATCGGCCATCGTCCGACGAGAATGAGTCGATGACTTGCTGTTGCATGCCCTTGATCAGCTCCGGCAGGGGGTTCTTGATCAGAAACCAAATCGTGCCCCCGAGAAGCAAACCGTAAAAAGCGATCTGGAGCAGCAGCTTGAACATCGTCAGCACTTTGATGCCGTTGTCGAGCGGGTTGGTTTTGGCGACAATCGTCGGGTCTTGCATAAGAAGAGTGTAGCATGTAGCCTGGAGCCGAACCACATTGCATGGAAGAATGCTGTAAAAACGCGAGCGCGGATGCGAAGGCGGCGAAAAAAGAAGAAGGCTGCTGCGAAGAATGCCCCGACAAAGGCTGCGACGGCTGCGAATGCTCGAAGCCGCAAAACACGTCCGGCTGCTGCGGTGGCTGCGATTGCGAGAACCGGTGAATGCCGGTTCTTTCGTTTTTATGGTACAATCTCGGCGTAAGGCCG
>CAYYII010000003.1:0-17064 GCA_964471445.1 uncultured Gammaproteobacteria bacterium | reverse complement strand
CGGATCGGGATGTTCTGCAGGTTCGGATCCGACGAAGAGAGGCGCCCCGTCGCGGCGACCGCCTGGTTGAAATGCGTGTGCAGGCGTTTCGTGCGCGGATGAATCAGGCCCGGAATCGCGGCGACATAGGTCGAAAGCAGTTTCGAATATTCGCGATGCTCGAAAATGTCGCCGATGATCGGGTGCGAGCCGCGCAGCTTTTCGAGTTCGTCGGCTCCGGTCGACAATTGTCCGGTCGACGTCTTCTTGATGCCTTTCGTCGAAAGCCCGAGCTTCTCGAAGAGCACCTGTTGGAGCTGGACCGGGGAGTTGATGTTGAAATCAGCGCCGGCCGCTTTGACGATCGAAGCCGAAACTTCTTCGATACGCGCGCGCATCCTGGTTTCCATCTTCTTCAAGAAGGCGGCATCCACTTTGATGCCGTGCGCCTCCATGACGGCCAAGACCGGCAAGAGCGGACGCTCAATCGTTTCGTAGACTTTGGATAGGCCTTCGTCCGCGAGTTTTTTCGTGAGCGTCTCAGTCAGGTCCCAGATCCATTTCGCTTCGTCGGCCAAGGAGGAGGTGTTGTGGTTTTCAAAAAGCGAGGCTTGCGATTCGATCGTGCGTCCCAGCGCTTCGAACACGAGCGCGGACAAATCGTGAGCGCGGCTGCCGGGATTCAAGAGATAGGAGAGGAGCATGGCATCTTCATGCACGCCGCCCAAGGTCGCGCCGATCGAAAGAAGCGCCACCAAATCCGCTTTGACGTCATGCCCCACTTTCACCGCATCACGCGCAAAAAGCTTCAGGATCGGGACTGGCAACGTGCCGTCTTGGGACCGCCAGACAGCGCCTTGAACGCCGTCGTAGACGGCTACTGCCGACCACTGCGGCGCGATGCGGTCATCGGTCGCATAGGCGAAACGGAAAGAGAGGCGTTTCGCCTGAGCAAAGCGCTGTGCAAATGCGTCCGTATCGAGCGTTTCGGTTGCAAGCAAAGCGCTTTTCGAAGCGCGCTTTTTCGGCCCGTCCAATTTTTCTTCCGCCGTCTTTTTCGCTTTCTTCCCTTTCGTTTTTTTCTCTCCGTATTCCTGCTCGACTTTAGGAAGCAGCGTGCGGAATTCGAGATCCTGGAAGACGTCGCGGAGCTTCTCCATGTCCGGCGCTTTCAGTTTCATGTCTGCGACCGAAAACGCGAGCGGCAGATCGCGCACGATCGTCACCATTTTTTTCGAGAGAGGAACGTCTTTCTCGCCGTCGATCAGCGCTTGGAGCGTGCGCGGCTTGAAATCGTTGGGCGATTTCTTCACGGCCGCGTAGATCTTTTCGATCGTGCCGTACTTTTTCAAAAGCTCCGTCGCGCCCTTGTCGCCGATGCCTTTCAGGCCCGGCAGATTGTCAGACGGATCGCCGCACATCGCTTTGTAGTCGATCATCTGCGACGGCGCCAACCCGTACCGCTCTTTCACGGCGGCTTCGTCGTACACGACGATGTCCGACATACCTTTGCGCTGTGTGTAGATGCTCGTCCGCTCATCGACGAGCTGAAGCGTGTCCCGGTCGCCCGTCACGATGATGACTTCCGTGTCTTTCGGCGCTTTGGCCGAGAGCGTGCCGATCACGTCATCAGCTTCGAAGCCCGGCATTTCGTAGACGGGGAGATGGAAGCCCGCGAGGACTTCTTTCACCATCGGGATCTGCGCGTAGAGCTCATCTGGCTGCTCCACGCGATGCGCTTTATACGCGGCAAAAGCCTCATGACGGAACGTGCCGCCCGGCAGATCGAAGGTCACCGCCAGGTGGGTCGGTTTCAAATCCTTCAAGACCTTCATCAGCATGACTGTGAAGCCGTAGGCGGCCGAAACGACCCGACCGTCTTTGGTGGCGAGTGGCGGCATGGCATGCCACGCGCGGTGCAAGATGGCGTTGCCGTCGAGGATGATGAGGCGGTTTTTCATATCGCCATCCTGTCAAAAAATGCGCATTCGGGCAAGAAAAAACCGCTCCGTTCTGGAGCGGTCAGAGCGCGTCTTCGTCGGCTTGCTGAAGCATGACGAGGCGCCGATACAAGCCTTCATTCGCCATGAGCTCGGCATGCGAGCCGATTTGGATGATTCGGCCTTCTTCCAGCACGACGATGCGGTCCGCCGATTGCACCGTCGAGAGCCGGTGCGCGATCATGATCGTCGTCCGGTCTTTCCGGATGGCTTCGATCGCGGACATGATCTTCTTCTCGGACATCGAATCCACGTGGGAAGTGGCTTCGTCAAAGATGAAGATGGTCGGATCCATCAGCACGGCCCGAGCGATGCCGAGGCGTTGCCGTTGTCCTCCCGAAAGCTTCAGTCCCCGGTTGCCGACGATGGCGTCATACCCCTTTTCCATCTTGTTGATGAAACCGTCGGCATTCGCGATTTTCGCGGCACGGATGATGTCTTCCTGCGAAGCGTCCTGCCGGCCGTAGGCGATGTTCTCTGCAACCGTGCCGTCGAAGATTTCAACGTCTTGCGGCACGTAGCCCATGCAGCGACGGAATGCCGGACGGCTGAGCCTCCGCAAATCCACGTTGCCGATATGCACAGATCCTTCGGTCGGATCATCAACCCGATGAAGCAGCTTGATCAAGGTCGACTTGCCTCCTCCGGAAGGCCCGACAATGCCGATGAACTCGCCGGCCGCGATCTCGAGGTTGAGATCTGAAAGTGCCGCTCGCGTTGGACGACCTGAGTCCTTCGGGTGCTTACCGCCGTAGACATGCATCACGTTGCGGAAAGAGATGCGACCATCGAGGGCCGCAGCCGGCAAGGGATTCGGCGGATCGACGAGTCCCTCTTCCGTTTCCAGGACTTCTACCAAGCGATGCACCGATTCAGCCGACTCCTGCACGCGGTCGAAAATGTTGCCGATGCGGTAACAGCCGGTAAACACCCTTTCCGACAAGGCGACAACGAATACCAGCGTTCCCATGCTCAGCGCATCGCCGATGGCAGCCCATGCGCATAAACCGATCACGCACACGCGACCGATCGATACGAGCTGATTCTTGAAAAGATCGAAGATCAAATAGTTCCTGAACTCGCCGAGTTGGCGCCCGTAAATACTCTGACGTATGTCCGACACGCGCGCGCTTTCGGATTCCTCCTGCGCGAAGGCTTGGACCGTGGCTACGTTCGAGATCGCTTGTCCGAAGAACCGATCCGCTTCTCCATCTTCTTCATGCCGCCGTTTTCGAACCGGCATCATCTTTTGCTTGAACCGATAGGTCGCGTAGATGAACAAGGTGATGACGGTAAGAAAAACAAGGAGCGACGTGCGTGAATACCAGCCGATCACGCATGCAGCGACGATCATCTGCAGCGCCAAGGAAAGAATGTCGAACATCAGCGTTTGCGTCACGTCCTCCGTACGACTCACGCCCTTGATCACTTTGCCGAGCAAAAGCCCGGTGTTTTCACGTTCATGAAAGGACAAGGGGAGTCCAAACAGTTTTTTCGCCGCTTGGCCCGGCCAGTCTCGCGAGATCGGGAAAATGGAAAGGTAGATTTTCCAGTTTTTCGTGACCTGCACGACGCTGCCGACGGTCAGCGCGAGAAACATGATGCCGAGAATCACGCACAGATTGCCGACACTGGAGATGCTGCCTGCCTGGACCTTGTCGAGCACATACTTGAATCCGTACGGCTCCGCCAGTGCAACGATTTGCATGAGCAGGATCCAGCCGAGTGCCGAGGCGAGAAGCGCCTTGTACGGCCGCACGAGATACCAGTAGTCCTGTCCAAAGCTTCGAAACTCGTCGGGTTTGGCGTGATGGGGTGCTCGCACGAAGTGCTCCTCTCAAAGAGACTGTCCGGCACGTGCCGGAGGGCGAACGTAGCAGTTTTCAAAGGTGCAGTCAAGCTTGGCGCATGAAAAAACCGCATGAGCAACGCGGCTTAAGATCGCCTGATCACGAGCACCAAATTCCGATTCCCGTCCCCGTCGCGGCGATGCGAATACCAGGAATACCCAGCCGAGAGTCGCATGTCCTCGAACGTGCAAACGCCGTCGTCAGAGATGTGGTCGGAGGGTACGCCGTATACCTCGAACTGTGAGCGGATGATGAGCGGGAGGTCGAGTCGGCCCATGCCATCATCGGAAACGCATGGATAACGACACGTCTCGCGGAAGTGGCTGAGCATGCGGCTGTTGTCGCGGTCGTCCTCGCGGTGTGTAAAACATTCGGAGCGGATCCCACATGTGATGAACACGTGAATGTCACCGATCCCTGTCGATCCGGACGGTGCCAGGATTTTCATGATCGCCGTAACAATGGACGGAGACTGCCTTGGTTGGCGTCCGAACACAACACTCTGGCGATCATAGAGGCTCTCGCGGCCGGCATGCGCCGCAATAACGAGTCCGCTCACTGCGTGGCGCGCGACGATCGTCGGGCAGTCGCTCGAAGCGATGCCACAAGCGTCTCCGATCTTGTCGAGCGCCAGTCCGTCAGCGTTGGCGCCGCGGAAAATGCGGCCTGGCAGCCAAGGAACGTTCAGGTCGCTCGGCCACGCAATCTCGGCATTGAATTCATGCGGGGAGGGAAGATAGAGCCGTCCGACGCTATGGGTGCTACGCACTGCCGCGATCTTCCGCACGATGTTCGGATCTCGTGCAACGTTCTTTTCTGGCTCGTACCCCTTCAGGGCCCACGAGCCCGAACTTTTCCCGAAGCACAGGACTTCAACGGCATTACCAAACAGCGCGCACGACGTTGTCGGTTCGATCACGAAAGACCTCCTGGATGAAACCGTGTCCGACGAACCTGTCGGGCCAGAGAGTATAAGTGATGCGGTACGTCACGTCAATCTGAGGCGGGCAGTCACATAAAAACACCGGACGAGCCGGTGTTTTTATGTGGAGGCGCCGAGCGGATTTGAACCGCTGAATAAGGGTTTTGCAGACCCTTGCCTTACCACTTGGCCACGGCGCCCTGCATGCGGTCGGACATTCACGCGGCTGCGCGCGGGCCGCTGAACGGTGAAACTATAATGATCTTCGCGCGTTGTGTCAAAGCTACATGAGCTTTACGTCGATCAGTTCCCAGTACGAAGCGAGCACAGCATAGAGCGCATAGATCGCGGCGAATCCGCCGATGAACGTTCCAGCCGAGAGCGCCGATGCATGCGTGATGAGCGCGCCGATCGCCGCCGCCGCACTGAGGTTCAGAAAAAGCGTCGTTTCAAGCTGTTGCTCCATGTACGCCACGCGTTCGCGCGAAGTGCGCCGCCAGCTGCCGCAGAATCTCCAGATCAGCGCCCAGACCGCTTCCGTCAGGAGCGGCAAGGCGAAATAGAACACGGCTTGCAAGACTTCACCGCGGCTCGCGGCCATGATCGCGGTTTGCAGCAAGACGATCTCGATCAAGCCGAAGATCAAATCAACCGTGGAATTTCCGACCTCGAGACCGTACGTCTCATCGGCGGCTTTGTACTTCAGCCACCAATGCAGCACGATCACCAAAGTCGTGATGACGAGCAGGAACGATTGCGGGCCCTTGATATCGAACAAAGCATCGATGCTGAGAAAAAGGAGGAGCCCGAACAGCACGTCGAACAAAAGCGGAGAGAACTCCGTATGCCGCTCCGCCATGACCTGTTTCCTCCTCAGGCGCATATCGACGGAAAGTATACCGCGTACCGGCCCCTCGGGTCCACGTACTTTCGCACAATACAAAACCCCGACGTGCAGCGTCGGGGTTTTGCGTGTTAGCGGGCCAGGGCCATCTCGCTCGTTTTCACGATGGCAAGAGGGCGTTCCCAGAGACGTTTGCCGTGGCGCAGCGCCGACGCGGCATAGCCGTTGTCGATGTTGCAGCCATTGTGGCATTGGATCGCGTAGGCGACGTACTTCGGATAGCCGTTGCGTTCGAGGTACGTAAGCGTCCAGTTGGCGGAACATTCGAGATCCTCGGCGCAGTCGATCGAAATCTTATGCAGCTTGTAGTGGATCTGAAAGTAGCCGCGCGCCTTGCCGTTGTCGCCAATAGCGTTCGCAATGTTGTTGGACTCCTTCCAGAGCATGCCGAGCAGATGCTTGGCACAGTCCTGGCCGTAACCACGATCCGCGCAGACTTTGAGCAGGACATCTTGGACGGTCGCAATCGATTCGGCTTTAGGCTCCTCCGGAAGCTCCTTTTGGTCGATCTCGAACAAGGCGGCAACCGCCTCAGGAGCGGCGGCTTGGGCCTGAAAGGGATGGACGGCGGAGGTCAGGAGGACGATCGCCAGGGTGATGGAAAGACCATTTTTAAGGCCAGTAAGCATGGAAAGGGCCTTTTTTTGGTTCAATTTCATTTTTTTGGCTAATTTTGGCCTAGAAACTAAATCGACCGCTCTAGCAGTCGACGGGAAAAGGTACCACAAAACGTGGTTTTTGTCAATGCCTAGGGGTTGTTTTCGCCCCCCGAACGCGCTACCTTACAAGGTGCCATTCCCTGATTGCAACCCCATGCCTTACCGACCAAAAAACCGACCTTTTTTCTCCAAGCGTGCCACGAACGAGCCGTCTGCCGTTCAGAAGGTTCCTTTTATGGCTGCTCTCACGGGCGGACCCTCTTTGGAACGTCGCCGACAGATCCGCAAGGTCCTGAAAATTACCGGAACCGTCTGCCTCTTCGGTTTCTTGGGGGGTATCTTGAGTATTGCCCTCCTCTTCGCCTGGGTCAGCCGCGATCTACCGGATCCGAACCGGCTGTTGTCGCGCCAAGTCGAAAAGTCCACGAAGATCTGGGACCGGACTGGGGAACACCTGTTGTATGAGATCCACGGCGATCAAAAACGCACGCTGGTCGAGCTCGATCACATCGCTCCGCTCGCCGTCAAAGCTGCGATCGTTTCCGAAGACCTGCATTTCTACGAACACAAGGGCGTCGAGCTGAAGAGCCTCGTGCGCGCGTTCTTGCAATCAATCCGCCGCGGCCGCGTCGAAGCAACCTCGACGATCACCCAGCAACTCGTGAAGAACGCCATTCTCACGAACGAGCGCGCGGTTACGCGCAAGGCAAAGGAAATCATTCTCGCGTACCAGATCGAGCGGAAGTTTTCCAAGGACGAGATTTTAAAAATGTACTTCAATGAGATCCCGTACGGCTCGACCGCCTACGGCATCGAAGCGGCGTCGCAGACGTATTTCGGAAAGAACGCCAAAGATCTCGACGCCGCGGAAAGCTCTCTCTTGGCCGCGCTCAACAAAGCGCCGTCGCGCTTGTCTCCGTACGGCTCGCATACCGATGAATTGCTCTGGTGGAAAAACTTCATTCTCGACGGTATGGCCACGCAAGGCTACATGACGCAGGAAGCTGTCGACGCCGCCAAAGCCGAAGACATTCTTGCGCACGTGAAGCCGCGCCGCGATTCGATCGAGGCACCACACTTCGTGCTGTACGTGAAAGAATTGCTTTCCGAAACGTACGGCGAAAAGGAGGTCGAGTCCGGCGGCTTGAATGTCATCACGACGCTCGACTACGACAAGCAGAAATTCGCGGAGGAGTCCGTCAAAGACGGCATGGACTCCGTCATCAAGAACGGAGGATCAAATGCCGCACTCGTCGCGGAGGATCCGAAAACGGGACAGGTCCTCGCGATGGTCGGCTCGGCCGATTACTTCAGCGAGACGATCGACGGCAACGTGAACGTCGCACTGCGACCTCGCCAGCCAGGCTCTTCGTTCAAGCCGATCGTCTACGCCGCGGCGTTCGAAAAAGGTTACACCCCGAACACTGTCGTCTTCGACGTCAACACGAATTTTCCGACCGACGGCGGCACCCCATACGCGCCGCGCGATTACGATCTCGGCGAACGCGGACCGATCACCTTGAAAAAAGCGCTCGGCGGATCGCTCAACATTCCGGCAGTGAAGACGCTCTACCTGACCGGCATTGATCGCTCTCTCGATTTTGCCGAAAGCTTAGGCTACACCACGTTCCAAGATCGGAGCCGTTTCGGATTGTCGCTTGTTCTCGGCGGAGCGGAGGTGAAGCTTGTCGAACACGTCGCCGCTTTTGGCGCGTTTGCGACGGAAGGCAGCTATCGCGCCCCGTCTTATATCTTGAAGGTGCAGGACGCGGCCGGCGAACTGCTTGAAGAGTGGCACGATCAGCCAAGGGAAAACGTTGTCTCGGTGCAGACGGCCCGCAACATCAACGACATCCTTTCGGACAACTCCAACCGCGCCTACGTCTTCGGTGAAAAAAATTTCCTGGTCGTGCCGGGCCGCCAGGTCGCCGCGAAAACAGGAACCACCAATAACTTCGTCGACGCCTGGACCATGGGTTACGCGCCGAATCTCGCGGCCGGCGTTTGGGTCGGTAACAACGAAGGCGGCACCGCTCCGATGAAGAAGGGGGCCGACGGCAGCCGCGTCGCCGCTCCCATCTGGCAATCGTTCATGAAAAAATCACTGGCGGGCATGCCGGCGGAAACGTTCACACCGCCGGAAGCGATCTTGACCGGCAAGCCGGTTCTCGACGGCCAAGCCGGCGAAGTCCGCGTGAAGGTCGACAAGTTCTCCGGCAAGCTCGCGACGGAAAACACGCCGCCGACCGCCGTTGAAGAACGCGTTTACCGCCAAGCGCACGACATTCTCTACTACGTCGACAAGGATGACCCGCGCGGACCATATCCGGCTAATCCGATGGACGACCCGCAAGCGTCGGCTTGGGAAAGCGCTGTCGAAGGCTGGGCCGCGCGCAACAATTGGATCACGACCGAACCTCCGCCGACAGAGAGAGACGACGTGCATACCGGCGAAGGCGCGCCCGTGGTTTCCTTCCTGATGCCGACGGACAACGCCGTGATCGCGGAGCGCAGTTTCGTCGCGCGCGTTCAAGCGGAATCTCCCCGCGGCGTGCGCCGCGTCGAATACGCGATCGACGGATACAAGCTCGCGACCTCTACGACGTATCCATGGGATGCGACGATCACTCTGCCATCGACGTTCGGAAAAGGCTTCTACACCCTGCGTGCCACCGCTTTCGACGACATCGAAATGGCCGGCGGACAAGACATCACGATCAACGTCACGTCTGCCGGCGCGCCGCTCGATCTCATGTGGCTGCGACCTTCGATTGACACGACCTATCGGACGAACGCCTTCCCGATCTACATTGACGCGGGACTCTCGGAACGCGCAGGTGTGAGCAAAGCGGAAATCGTCGCGACCCCGCTTGACGGAGGAGGCGCACCGATCTCGATCGGTGCTCTCAAGAATCCCGCAACGAACGGCGTCTCGGTTTCCTGGGAGACGCCGCCGGCGCCGGGAAGATACATCCTGAAAATGGTCGTCTCGCTGCCCAACAACGAAGTGAAAGAATTCAACGGCCCGACGATCACCATCAAAAACTGAACGAAAAATCCCCGGCCACGGCCGGGGATTTTTCTTCACTGCTTGATCGGCATCACGATATAGAGGAACTTTTCCTTTTCCGATTCGCTGTCCGCCACGAGAATGCAGGCGTTCATCGCGTCGATGATCCGCATCCGCGCTTTCGGCGTTTCGAGCGCCGAGAGGCCGTCCAAGAAATACCTGTAGTTCAGGACGATGGTATTCTGCGGTCCTGCAACCTCGGCCTCCACTGTACTGTCGTTCTTACCCATCTGGCCTTCGCTAGAAGAGACGATCAGGCCCTCGGACGGGTCCATCTTGAAGTGGACGTCTTGGAGGCCCGCACGGGCGAACAGGGAGGCTCCCTTGACCGCTTGCACCGCATCCTGTCGGCGAAACACCGCTTCTGTCACGTACTTTTCAGGGATAATGGGGCGATAGTCGGGATATCGGCCTTCCACCAGGCGGGAAATCAATTCGACATCCCCGAAACTGAAGGCGACCTGGCCTTCACCGAAGGCAATTTCGACCGGTTCGGCTTCCAGTTCGCTTTCTTTGAAGAGAGCCAAGATACGGACCAATTCTTGAAGCGTTTTTCCAGGCACAACGAAGGAAAATGAAGCTTGGGAAGATGCCGTACCAGCTTTCGCTTCAAGACCGATCGTTTTTTCCGAAAGCCTGTAGCTATCCGTCGCCGCGATAACCAAGGATCCGGGAGCAAATGAAGGATTAACGTTAAACAGGGCACCTGTCAGTTCCGGACGCGATTCGATCGAAGAAATCGCGAAGTTTACCTGTCCGAGCGCGCGTTTCAGGATGTTTCCGGAAATATACAGCGTCTTTTGGCGGTCGATCGTGGGGATGAGCGGAAATTCGGAAGCCGGAACACCTTTGATCTTCGTGGCATTCTTCTTGCAAGCGACTTTCAAAAAGGCTTCGGAGGTTTCGAGATCGACGCGGTCTTCAGGCAAGAGGTTCACGTATTCCATGAACAGTTTGGATGGGACCGTGTATTCTCCGCCTTCGTCGACCTTGCCGCGAATGATGCATCGAACGGCGATCTCCAAGTTCGTCGAGATCAGTTGGATCGAAGACGCTTCGATCTTGATCATGACGTTATTCAAGATCGGCAGGTTCACGTTCCGTCCGGCGACATACCCGGTCGCCAGGAGTCCGCGCTTTAGGTTTTCCTGCGTACAGGAGAACTTCATTCTTTTGGTTTAAAAAATATAGAGATATAGACAGTACCGGTAATAAGCGCGTGGATAAGTCTCTTTTTGGCGTCCAAAACGCCGAGAATACCCAATGGATCATTACGATTGGAGCGCGTGGATACTTTGGGTACGGTACGTGTACCAGGTGTGGAGGATACGGGGAGAAAAAACTTCTCCGGAAAAGTGGGTGGGGACAGCGGGGATATCGTACCCTTTTTGCACACCGTCTCCACCCCTGTCGACCCACAGCCTTTCCCCAGCTACGAAGCCGTATTGTAGAGGCGCTGGCGGATGAGACTGAGGTCGTGGCGGAGCTTCTCGTCTTCTTGAATGTCCGCAACAATTTTCGTATAGGCGTGGATGGCGGTCGTATGATCGCGCCCGCCAATCATCCGTCCGATCGACGGATACGACGAACTCAGCTCTTCGCGCATCAAGTACATGATGATCTGGCGGGGGAACGAAAGCCTTTTTTCTCGGCATTTTCCGAGCAAATCCGGCACGGCGATGTCGTAATAGGTGGCGACCGTGTCCAACAAGTCTTTCGGTGTCAGGTTCCGTTTCGTACCGGCGGCGCTGTTCATCGTCGAAATCAGCTCGCGCACGGACTCCAAGGAAGCCTTGATGTTCTTGAACTGATGATAGGCAATGATCTTGTTGAGAGTGCCTTCCAGCTCGCGCACGTTCGATTGGATCGTGCTGGCGACGTAGGAAAGGATCTCGCGGCTCAATTCATGCTGCTTTTCCTTACATTTTGATTCGAGGATGGCGACGCGAGTTTCAAGATCCGGCGTGCTGATGTCGACCATCATGCCCCATTCAAAACGGGAGACAAGGCGCTGTTCGATGCCTTGGATCGCCTTCGGCGCACGGTCCGAGCTCATGATGATCTGCTTGTTGGACTGGTGGAGGGCATTAAAGGTATGGAAAAACTCCTCCTGAGTGCCTTCTTTTCCCGTGATGAACTGGATATCGTCGACCAAGAGAAGGTCCAAGCCGCGATACGTGTCTTTGAATTCCTTGCCGCGGCCGTTGCGAACGGCATGAATGAATTCATTGGTAAAACGCTCGCACGTCACGTAGAGGACTTTGGTACGCGGGTTCATTTCGACCATTTTGTGGCCGATTGCCTGCAAAAGATGGGTCTTTCCGAGTCCGACGCCGCCATAAACGAAGAGCGGGTTGTACCGGCCGGGCTTTTCCGTGACGGCCAAGGCGGCGGCGTGTGCCAACTCATTCGTTTTACCGACAATAAAGTGATCAAAGGTATAACGAGGATTCAGACTGAAATCCTTGCTGCCTTCCGAAACTTCTTCTTCCTGGGCGGAAGGTGCCAGCGACACTGAAGTCGTGGCAGAGGTCATGCTGATCGGCGCGATGATGTCTTGCGGAGCCGTCGGTTTCAGCTCAACCTTATAATGCACTTCACGCACGCCATCCTTCGCCACGTTTTGCAGCGCTTTCAGGATCGCGACGTGATACTTCTTCTCCAACCACGCTTTTGTAAACGTATTCGGTACGGAAACCACGATACGGCCGTCGTCGAATGTCGAAATAAAGGTATTACGGAACCAGGTTGTGTAGTTCGCTTTCGACAAGGACAGTTCAAGCTCGCCCAGTGCGGCTTGCCACAGCTCGTGCGTGGTCATACGCGGAAGAGATTAAAAAACACTGATCAAAGACTACAACATCATCCACAGGTGGGCAACTATCCCCACAAATCCTTCACAAAAATACAAAGTGTTGGTAAACTGTTGATAACTCGCCACTTCTCCACAGTTGTGGATTTTATAATGTGGCTAATATTAGCAAAATATGCCGAAACGGACATATCAGCCGAAAAAGCGGAAGTACAGCAAGGTGCACGGATATCGGAAGCGTATGCGTACGAAAGCCGGACGCAACGTCCTCAAGCGCCGCACCTTGAAGGGCCGCAAGCGCGTCTCCGTCAAACGCATGGGGAAGAAGTAAGGAGAAGCGTCATGCTCCCGGCCACCAACCGCTTAAAGCAAGAGAAAGATTTCTCTTTGCTCGCGCGGAGCAAAAAAAGCGCCTTCTCGAAGGTTGTGAGCATGAAAATGCGGGAGAATACTCTCCCGCATTCTCGTTTCGGCGTCGTGATCGGCCTCAAGGTGCACAAGAAAGCGGTAAAAAGGAATCTCTTGAGACGTCGGATTCGTGAAATCTTGAGAAAACATCTGAGCGAGATCAAACCCGGCTACGATGTCATGATCATGACACAAACCAGGGCGCTGGAACTCGATTTCTCGGAGCTGGAAGCGCAGGTGCTGTCTTGCCTCAAGAAGCTGCAATTGATCTCATGAGGCGCCTCATACAGCTTCTGATTAGGGTTTATCAGAAGACACTCTCCCTGGATCATGGGCCACTACGCTCTCTCTACCCGAACGGATACTGCAAGTTCCATCCAACGTGCTCCGAGTATGCGTACCAAGCGTTTGAGAAACATGGATTTTGGGAGGCTTGGCTCCTTACGACGAAACGCGTCCTTCGATGCCATCCTTGGAGCCAGGCCGGACTCGACCCAGTGCCGGAACCGAAGAAAAAGACCCTTTAGGTAAGGGCCTTTTTCATTTCCTCTAAACTTATCCCCGTGATATCCACATTCTTATTTCTTGAGGATAACCCGCGTGTAACTTTTATTTTTAAACGCGGAATCTTTAGTTTATTGCCTAATATTCGCAGTAATTCTTCGTTCGCTTTACCATCTTCCGGCACGGATTTGAGCCAAATTTTAAGCGTATCGCCTTCAAATTTAAGCTGGATGCGGCCGCTTTTGGGGATAACCTTTACGGCCACGACGCTCATAGTGCCGCCCGTATCTTTTTGAGCTTTTTGATGTCGGCTTCCTGGCCCTCAATGGGCGTTTCCACGATCCAAAAGAGATCCTTGAGGCGTTTTTCAGCCATCATCGCTTTGAAGCCGGTTAACCCAATGTGGCCTTCGCCCAAAACGTCGTGCCGGTCCTTCTTGGCGCCCAGTTCGACCTTGGAATCATTGCAATGCGACATGACAAGGCGTTCCAGGCCGATCTCCTTGTCGAAGGTGTCAAAGGTAGCCGCTACGGCCTTGGCCGTGCGCAAATCGTAACCGGAAGCGAACGCGTGGGCAGTGTCGAAACAGACGCCGACGTTGTCGCTCTTCACGAGCTTCAAGATATCGCGGACTTCGTCGAAGGTATCGCCGATAACGTTGCCGCTGCCGGCCGAGATCTCGATCAAGAGCTGGGTCGAGCCTTTATAACCTTTAAGAAGCTCGTTGATACCCTCGGCGACCATCCGGATCCCCATCGTGAGCGGTACCTCCCGCGCGGAGCCCGGATGGAACATGACGGCGCGAGCACCGAGGGTCGATCCGCGATCCAGCTCTTCCCGGATGATGCGGATCGAGCCATTACGGATGCGCTCGGTCGTCGATGCGAAGTTGATAATGTAGGGCGCGTGGATCACCCAGAGCTCCTGTTCGTTCTTCTCGCAGGCTTCGCGGAACTTCTTCACGACCTCGGGGGTGAGCTTCATGCCTTCGCCACCCTGGGGCGGGCGCGAAAAGAATTGGAAGACTTCGCAGCCAATTTTACCCGCGTTTTCCGGGCCATTCCAGAGGCCGCCAGAGGCGGAGACGTGTGCGCCGAATTTCATATGTAGAAAGACTACAAGATTTATACTGGTGTGTCATTTCAACTCAACAGCAGAGGAATCATTAAAAGACAGCACGCCTCTCTCACGTCATCTACTATGGAATGCTCTGGGTGAAGGACAAAGACGTGCTCGTCGCGATTGCTCGTGGGGGAATCAAGGAGCTCGCGCAAGTTCATGTGCCGATCTGGCGGTACCCCTTGCCGATTCGAAGAACGACGTACGGCGTCTCATACGTCATGGGTAGCGACTACCTATACGCGAGCATTCGACAGCAGGTCTTTCCTGAAACTCGGAATGCTCTCGATGGCATCCTTCAGACCTCAGACCAGCTGGCCATTCGCACCACGGAGATCGTTGATCCTCTGATTCGCGAAGGGATTCTGGTGATGACCAAGCCGACGACGCATCACAGCGAGCAGGATCTTTACTGGGCTGATGAGGCATGGTTCATCCAGAACGTAAAAGGTCGCACGCCCACGTACGTTCCTTAGGGCCCTGCAATCGCGGCTTGAAGTCGCGATTATTTTTATACAAGAAAAGAGGCATGAGAGCATGCCTCTTTTCTTGTCATTTCTTGATCATCGTCTCGCGGATGAATTGAAGCACCTTCCGGTTCTTCAGCATCGCGCGGATGTACTCTTCGCCTTCTTCCGAGCGGACGCGTGCTTGCGTTTCCGGGTCGTCGGAATACATCGTGATCATCTTGAGCTGCTCGTCGAGCGCTTCCTTGTCGGTCGGCTCGAGGTGCTCGCGGCGGCCGATCTCGCGGATCACGACCATCGACTTTACGCGCTTCATGGCGTCGGGGACGAAGTCGAGCAGAAGCTCGTCGTGCGTCTTGCCGATGCTCTTCAGGTAATCAGCGAACACCATGCCTTGCTTCGCGATGGATTGCTCCATTTCATGCATCATCTTGTGCGCCTCGTTGTTGATGAGGAGCTCCGGAGCGTCTTCGATGTCCGATTTCTTGATGAGCTCTTCGAGCGCGGCGGCTTCCTGGCGCTGCTGCTCCTTCATATTCGCTTCGTCTTCGAGATTCTTTTGAAGAAGCGCGCGCAGCTTTTCCATCGACTCCTGGCCCAAACGCTTGGCGAAGAAGTCGTCGAGTTCCGGATGCTTGATCTCGTGGACGCCCTTCATGTCGACAGTGAACTCGACCTCCTTGCCGGCCAGGTTCTTGTTGAAGTTATCTTTGGGAAAAGTGAGCGTGAAGATTTTTTGCTCGCCTTTCTTCATGCCGACGATCTTCTCGTTCAAGCCGGGAATGTAGTAAGGCTCGTTGAGATAGATGGCGTGGTTCTTGGTCGCGCCGCCTTCGACCGTCACATGATCGATCGCCATGGCCATGTCGACCTTAACTTTGTCGGCCGGCGTCGCCGCGCGCTCGACTTCTGCCTCGGCGCTCTGCATCTTCCGCAGCTCGGTAATGACGCGCTCCACGTCTTCCTCTTTGACGGAGACGTCCTTGGCCTCGATCTTGATGTTCTTATAGTCGGCCATTTTACGGATGGTCGGAAGGAGCGACATCTTGGCAGTGAAGATGACGTCATTGCCGGGCGCAGCCTTTTCGACGTTGATCGACGGCTCGCCGACGGTTTCCATGTTTTCCTTCTTGATGATCTCGACAAGCTGCTTCTGCACGAGCCTCGGCAGCGCTTCCTCTAGGATCGCCATCTCGCCGACGCGCTTTGCGACGACGTCGTAGCTCGCTTTGCCCGGACGGAAGCCCTCGATCTTCACTTTTTGCGAAAGCTCGATTGCGGCGCGTTCCATGAACGGCTTGAGCTCGCTCGCCTCGACGGTCACACGGACTTCTTTCTGACTCTTCGGCAGGTCTTTGATGTCGTACGTCATAGGTAAGAGAAGGGGTGAATCCCGGATAGTGTGGCGGAGAAAATGGATGGTGTCAATCCCTTGACAAAAACCTTCGCCTCCGTTACTTTTGCTTGTTCTCACCAACGAAGGAGAAGGGAACATGGTCGCATCCGCACATTCCGCATTGATTGAAGAACTCCGGGCGCTCATAACACGTTTGGACGCAGGCGAGGCCAAGTTCTTCGATGTGATCGAAGTTCTTCGACCGAGCGGCAAGCCAGGCGGCGACGTCACGATCGAACCGCACTACTGGCAGGATGATCAGGTTACCGAGGCGCTGACGGATCTCTCAGAAGCGCTGTTTCGAGCGATGGTGCGCGACCCGATGCATACGATCACTGCGGTCTCGTTCCAGCTCGCTCGTTTGGTCGCAAAAGGTCAGATCACCCCCGAGAATCTGCGCGCCATCCGCAAGTCCTGACGAAGCGCGCTTCGTCAGTTTTTTGTTTAAGAAAATTTACCAAAGCAAAAAAAGCGGAAAAGAAAAAGACCCTTGCGGGTCAGGCGGTGAAAGCGGTCCAAGTATAAGGCGTTTTCGCGAGACGAAGCGCCGGCAAGGTTTGCGGCAGATACGCGACGAGCTTGGTGAGCCAGCGGATCCGTTCGAGGTTGGGGATCTCACAGCCAGCCTTGGGTACGAATGCCATGAAGTAGGCGACCCAGACCGCGACGATGTCGCGCTTGAACAGGCTGGCAAAGCTGTTGCCGAAGGTGTTGTCGAGCGCGAGCGTGAGTCGACGCGTGCCGATTGCACCCTTGATGACGTCGATCATCCGACGGCCGTCTTCATCTTTGCCCGCGCAGAATGCACGGAGGCCCGCATTGGCCAGAAGTTTCCGCAGTGAGTTTTCGCGCGCCAGCAGATACAGATCGTACTGCTTATCGCGCGGCATCGCTTTGCACTCCGCATTGCTCATGAAACACACGTTGCACGGCTCGGTTCCAGTCGCCTGCGAGAGGGTTTCCGCGAGATCAGG
>CAYYII010000002.1:0-17527 GCA_964471445.1 uncultured Gammaproteobacteria bacterium | reverse complement strand
CGTGGTCGAATTCGAAGAAGCCGTCGCCAAGCAAGGTCGATGCCAAACCGAAGCGAACTTTTTTGAAATCATTCTTGTTCCCCGTGTTGGCGGTATTACTGTTGATGATGAAGAGGGGAGGATATCCGACCTGTTTCTGCAGGTTGAGATAGTTGTTCATCACGGTCGCCCAGGAGCCGTCGTATTCCCAGGGCGTCGGAAACGTCTCGAACATGCGGCCGTTCACGTACGGTTGCAGATCGCGATCCGAGTCGCCATTCGTGATGATGACTGGGCCGGCGCCGATGCCGTCGCGTGTGTTCTTCAAAAGCTGGACCATGCCTTCTTTCCACAGGCGATCCGCCGTACCCGCGTCGTCGCGCGCGCCGTCATTGTTCACGTCGACGTCGCCGCCGTTCAACCAGGAAATCGTAGCCGACGTTTCATCGAAGAAGATGCCGTCCCATTTGCCGGAGGCCATCACGTCGTCCTTCACAAAGGCGGTCAGCGCGTCGGTCCACCCGGTCGACACGTTATACGTTTCGGTCCCGGGCCAGACTGAAAGGATCTTCCCGCCCGGAGAATGCAAACGCATCGCGTCGTTCGTTCGTGCTTTGAGTTTCGGGTGCAGGGTATCGAGCGGATTCTCGCTCCAGATCTTGGCGTAGCTCTTCGTCGGAACGTACGCCAGGATGATGATGTTCGGGTTCATGCTGCGGACGCTGGCGAAGAAATCCGGATTGAAGATCTGCGCTTCGACGGGCAGTACGAGCACATCGTATTTCGCAAGCGCGCTCCACTCGGAAGAGGGAAGGGTGATGCCCGCTCGCATGTAGTTGTTGGCGATGCGGACGAACCTGTCCGACGGCGTCCGGGCCGCTTCCGTCGGCCGGGGCATGCCGAACGTCACGATCGCGAGGATCGTGAAAATGACGAGGCGGGTTGTGGCACGCGGATGGGTCATGGAAGGCCTGTTTTGAAACACCTGAGCGTACCAGATTTGAGCCCGTTTGTCAATCTCGCCGGCCGACTCTCATTTTTTCTTCTCCTCGTCCTCCTTCGTTTCGAACGCTTTAGGGTTCGGGCTGAAAAGCTTGTTCCGGATTTTCCAGTGCTCCACGAACTGCCCGATGCCGGTCGTCGCCAGCTTGTTCCGCACAGTCGGGCGCACTTGGGACCACTTCACGAGGCTCTCGAAGTTCAGCTTATACCGCCCACGAACGACGACATAGGCGACTTCTCCGTCCGTGATGGCCCGGCGGATCGTGCGCGTCGAAATCCCGAAAAGCTTTGCCGCTTCGGATACCGAGACGCGAATAATGTTTTTGGGGGTTTCCATGTCCAGCATCAAGTTATTGTCTACTCCAGTGTAGACAAATATGGCCTTTAAGTCAAGGGGATATCACACGGCGGTTACGAAAAGACCCCAACCGCGTAGCCCTATTTTATAGGCGTTATGATTGACCACGAGCCCTTTCCATGATAGCTTGAATCACATCCCAGGCGGACTGTAACGTTTTTTCAGAGTCTGCCGTCTAAAGCCATGAGCAATCCGCTGCAAGAGAAGCTTTTGCTGTATCGAGCACGCGTCAAAAAAGATCCCGAAGCCTTCGGGAAAATTTATGATTTGTATGCTCATCGGATCCATCGGTTCATCTACTTTAAGGTGGCATCGATCGAAGAGGCTCAAGACCTCACCGCCGACGTCTTCCTGAAAGTCTGGTCCTACCTTCTTGATGAAAGAGGGAAGGAAGTCCGACATCTGAGCGCGCTTCTTTATGGCATCGCTCGCAACCGGGTCATCGATCATTACCGATCGAAGTCCGGACGCGAAACTCTCCCGCTTCCTGAAGAAGCGGAAGAACGGATTGCGGACGACCGTGCCGATCAAAAAAAGACGGACGCCAAGATCGACGTGTCGATGCTCGAAAAGCATCTGCGCTCGCTCAAGGACGAGTATCGCGAAGTTCTCGTGATGAAGTATTTGGATGAACTCGAGACCTTCGAGATCGCCCGGATCCTCGGCAAGACCCAAGGCAACGTGCGAGTCCTCTTGCACCGCGCATTGGATGCCATCAAGGATCGGGTGTCCGCTGAAACCCAGAACGACAATGAACTCCATCGTGAAACAATTGAGAGCACTGAAGGATGAACGTGCGGGCGGAAGCCCGGACGCGCATTGGCTTGCGTCCACGAAGGAAACGCTATTGATGCAGATCGGGAACACGGTCGGTCGCGAACGGCGTACCGGTCTTCGCGCCTTTGCCGAAAACTTGAACGTCTTCCTTCCTGAAAACCTGATGCGCGCGCTGGCTGTGCCGGCGCTCATGCTGATCCTGGCCGTCGGAGCCGGCGTTTCCTCGATGGCGGTCGTCGCCTCCGCGCACGGAACGCTCCCAGGCGACGCGCTCTATGGAGTGAAGCTCGCCGCCGAAATCGTCAGCTTGCGACTTTCACCAAAAACGGAACGCACCGAACGCCGTGTCGAGATCGCCGGCCGCCGCCTCGATGAGCTGGCCCGCCTCTCCGCCAGCGTGGGATCGGGCAAAGAAGCCAAGATCGCCAAAGTCGCAGGCCTCTTCTCGGATGAGATGGCCGATATCCGCAAAGATCTCGCCGACCTTCAAAATGAAAAAGACGCCGATGTCGCCGTGCGTGTCTCCATGAACGTCGATGCCAAAGCTGACGAGTACCAAGCGCTCTTCAAGACTGGCCTCTCGGTCGGGCGTCCGGCGCTCCGCATGGCCCTGCTCAATTTGGACCAGGTTTCCGTCAAAGCCCTTGAGATCCTGGTCGAGAAACAAAGCGTCGCGGCCAACGTCTTACCTGAAGCGCAGCTGACCTCATCGGTCGGCAAGCGCATCGACTCCTTCGCGGCTCACGTGGCACTCGCCCAGGACAACCTGAATTCAAAAACCTTCGCTCCGCAAAGCCTGCTCCTGACGGCCAAAGCCAAGGAAGCCGTCGAGGAAGCCAAACAACTTCTTTCCCAAGGCGACTTCCGGGCCGCGGTCCGGAAAGTCAGCGAAAGCGCCGATCTCGTGTCCGAGGCCGAAATCGCGAAAAACGAAACTCCCAACACGACCGTCTCCTCGACAGATACATCAGAAGTCGAAAGCGCGACCAACGCACCGTAACACCCCTCCCTTATTAACACGCGTCCGGAGCCTTTCGGATCGAAGACATCTCCTCTTCATAAGGAAGGGGAGCCGTCTCCGATCCAGGAGGCGTGCTCCGCATATGCGGAGCATTTCCCGGACGGGCCCATTGGGCAACAGTGGCACTTCAGGTCGAGGCCGCAAGGCCGCGCCGCTGCATACTAAACTTGAAGAAAGGATCTTATCTCTTATGACCGATGTCCTCAAAATGAGCCGCAAGGCTCTGACGATGGGCGTTGTCCTCACGACCATTCTTTGGTCGATGATGGCGACCGTCCTCGTCGCTCCTTTGAAAGCGTCTGCCGCCGGCTGCACGAGCGGTAGTCTCATCAAGGGTTCTCTCGCCGCTGTCTACTACTGCGGCGCCGACGGAAAGCGCTATGTCTTCACGAATGACAAAGCGTACTTCACGTGGTACTCGAACTTCTCCGGCGTCATGACGATTTCGGACGCCGACCTCGCTTCCATCCAGATCGGTGGCAACGTCACCTATCGCCCGGGTGTGAAGATGCTCAAGATTCAGAGCGATCCGAAGGTCTACGCCATCGGCAAAGGCGGCGTTCTTCGCCCCATCGCTTCTGAAGCTGTCGCAATCGCTCTGTACGGTTCCACTTGGAACAAGCAGATCGACGACGTCTCCGACGCGTTCTTCACCAACTACACTGTTGGCAACCCGATCAACGCGGCGTCTGACTACGACAAGAACGCCGAAATGAGCTCGTCCCAGACGGTCAACCAGGACAAGAACCTGGCTTCCGGCCCGGGCTCGCTCTCCGGCGTCACGGTCAGCCTCGCTTCGGACTCTCCGGCTTCGGCCACCGTGCCGAAATCCGCGACGGGCGTGAACTTCGTCAAGTTCAACGTCATGAACGGTTCCGGTTCTTCCGGCATGGTTGATTCGATCACCCTGCACCGCGTCGGTGCCGGCGCTTCGACCGACTTCTCGAACGTCTACCTGTACGAGGGCAACACCCGTCTGACCACGGGCCGCTCCGTCAACAGCTCGACGAACGACGTCACCTTCAACAGCCTCGGTCTCAACCTCACCGCCGGCCAGACCCGCACCTTGTGGGTCGCCGCGACGATGTCGAGCACGGCTGGCGCGGGTAACGTGAACGCGTTCCAGGTCACGTCCGTCATGAGCGGCACGGCCAACGCGGTCGGTCTCCCGATCCAGGGCAACACTATGACCAACGCTTCGGCGACGGTCGGTGTTATCACGATCTCCAAGACGGGCTCGCTCACCAACCCGAAAGTCGGGCAGATGAACGTCAAGCTCGCCGAGTTCCAGCTCTCCGCTGGTTCCGCCGAAGACCTCGACATCAAGCGCATCACGCTCTTCCAGAGCGGCAACATCTCCCGCTCGAACCTGACCAACCTCAGGCTCCGCGCTGGCGGCGTTGACGTCGCATCCGCGGCTTCCGTGGATGAGAAGGATCGCGTGACCTTCGTCCTCACGGGCACCACCCTCCTCGAAAAGGGCAACACCCGCACGTACGAAGTCTGGGGCGACATCGGTGGCGGCGCCCGCTCGGCCGACACCATCAAGCTCGCCACGGAAGAGGACACGGACGTCTGGGCCGCTGGCCGCACGTTCGGCTACGGAGCTTCTGTCGTCCGCACGGCGTACGACAACAGCTCCAATGACGGCACGGACGCGTCTTGGACCACCGTCGAAGGCGGTCAGATCACGATCACCTTCAACGGCCCGGCCGCAGCCGACATTGCGACCAACGGCAAGGACAAGCAAGTCTTGAACTTCACCCTCGCCTCCCAGTCCAACGTCGAAGTCCGCAACCTCCGCCTCAGGATCACTGCCACGGGCATTGATGCCGCCGGCGGTCTCTACAACAGCACGGACTCCGTTGCGAACTACACCGACATCAAGGTGATTGATACCGCTTCCAGCGTGATCATCGCCGGCCCGAAGGATGTCGACAACTCGAACGACACGACGCAGAACCTCGTGTACACCGACGTGTTCACGCTCTCCGCCGGCCAGACGCGCACCTTCAAGGTGACGCTGGACGTCGCGAACCAGTCTGCGCTCGACAGCGACAGCGTGCGTGTCGACCTCGTGGCCTTCGGCTCGAGCGACATCCGCAACCTCGACAACTCGACCTACGTCGACGCGTCGACGATTGTTCCGTCCTCGACCATCTCCGGTAACGCGATGACCGTCCGCACTCCGTCCCTGACGGTTTCGACGGCTTCGACCCCGGTCGCTCAGACCTTCATCCAGGGCAGCCAGAACGTCGCGCTCGCCGGTGTCAGCCTCAAGGCTGGCCAGGCCGCCGATGTCAAGGTGACCGCGATGACCGTCCAGATGCGCGTCGACTCGGACAACAACGCTGGCTTCTTCAACGGTTGTGAAAACAACGCTGATACCGGCGCGACCGACAAGTTCGCGACTGACATCTTGCTCTCGGCCAAGCTCATGAACGGCGCCACCCAGGTGGGCGACATCAAGAGCCCGACCTCGTCGACAGCAAACTGCACCACGTCGGACGGCGGTCTCCTCCAGTTCACCAACTTGAACCTCACGGTTCCTGCTGGCCAGACCATCACGTTGAGTGTCGTTGGTACGCTCGCTGGTTCGATCTCGAACCTGAACGACACCATCGACTTCACCGTCGCGAGCGCCGCTGTTACCGCCCAGGATATGGACGGCAACACGATCACGCCGTCGGGTTCCTCGAACTCGGCCGACATGATCATCTCCTCGAGCGGCTCGATGACGATTGTGCTCGCACCGGATGACACCGAATCCGAAGCCGGTCTGGTCCTCGGCGGCACGACTGCCGTCCTCGCCAAGTACCGCTTCACGGCGCAGACCGAAGACCTCAAGCTCAGCAAGGTTCGCTTCCGCGTGACGGACGCTTCGACCACTACGGCTACTGTGGCCGCGGTCAACAGCCTCTCCCTCTACGACGGCTCGACCCTCGTTGCGGGTCCGGTCTCCCCGAACTCCAGCGGCTTCGCGGACTTCTCCTCGTTCGCGTTCGTCGTGGCGAAGGACACTTCGAAGACCCTCACGGTCAAGGGTGACCTCAACCAGGTCAGCCCGTCCGGTGTCGCCTCCGGTCTCAACGTCGCTGTGACGCTCTGTAACGGTGACAACTCCGGTACGTGCAGCAGCGGTGGCGTCGATCCGGACAACACCTTCGAAGTCCGCGGAACGTCCGCTGGCTCCAGCACGATCGACACGATCGGCAACTCCGGCAACGTCAACGGTCGCGAAAAGCGCCTCCGCAAGACGAAGCCGACGGTGACCATCGTCGCGCTGCCGACCTCGACCCTGTCGAACGGCACGCAGATCGTTTCGCGCTTCACGGTCACGGCGGACGCTGCTCAGCAGGTCTCGCTGAAGAACGTGGCGTTCAACATCAACATGAACAACGTGAGTGGCGTCGCCCTCTCGCTCACCCAGTCGGGTCTCGAGAGCGGCATCCGCGAAGTCGGCCAGTCGGCTGATATCTCGGGTTCCAACACGTCTGTGACATGTGCCACGAACAACTCGGCGTCCTGCACCACGCGCGTGTCCTTCGACAACGAAGTCACGATCGCTGCGGGCACGTCCAAGACGTTCGAGTTCCGTATGAACGTTGCGGGCGCCGATGCCGCCGGCGAATCGATCAGCACCAGCCTCCTCGGCGACACTGCCCAGGTGACCGGTGAACTCGATCTCGGCGCGGGCCTCGAGCCGAACACGCAAGTTGACGACTACGACGGCTCCGCAGCCGACGCGGTCTACAACTTCATCTGGTCCGACAACTCTGTCATTCCTCACAACGACACCGTCGGTGCCGACGTGACTTCGGATGGCGCGGGTTCGAACGACTGGACGAACGGCCGCTTCGTCAAGATCCTCCCGTCCGACGCTCAGACGATGACCCGCTCCTAATCAGAGCAGCTCCTCGTACGAGTTCGGCGAGAAGATCGGAGGCCGGGTAACCGGCCTCCCGACGCACAAACCCCTCCGCAAGGAGGGGTTTTGCGTTGATGTGGATTTGCATGCGGGGATAGATAAGGAGCCCATGGACTTTTTTTGAAAAATGACCTATATTTTTAGGGTGTTTTCTTCCAGCACTTTTTTAGTCTATATTTACTCATTTTAAATAGGGTATGACCGATGTCCTCAAAATGAGCCGCAAGGCTCTGACGATGGGCGTTGTCCTCACGACCATTCTTTGGTCGATGATGGCGACCGTCCTCGTCGCTCCTTTGAAAGCGTCTGCCGCCGGCTGCACGAGCGGTAGTCTCATCAAGGGTTCTCTCGCCGCTGTCTACTACTGCGGCGCCGACGGAAAGCGCTATGTCTTCACGAATGACAAAGCGTACTTCACGTGGTACTCGAACTTCTCCGGCGTCATGACGATTTCGGACGCCGACCTCGCTTCCATCCAGATCGGTGGCAACGTCACCTATCGCCCGGGTGTGAAGATGCTCAAGATTCAGAGCGATCCGAAGGTCTACGCCATCGGCAAAGGCGGCGTTCTTCGCCCCATCGCTTCTGAAGCTGTCGCAATCGCTCTGTACGGTTCCACTTGGAACAAGCAGATCGACGACGTCTCCGACGCGTTCTTCACCAACTACACTGTTGGCAACCCGATCAACGCGGCGTCTGACTACGACAAGAACGCCGAAATGAGCTCGTCCCAGACGGTCAACCAGGACAAGAACCTGGCTTCCGGCCCGGGCTCGCTCTCCGGCGTCACGGTCAGCCTCGCTTCGGACTCTCCGGCTTCGGCCACCGTGCCGAAATCCGCGACGGGCGTGAACTTCGTCAAGTTCAACGTCATGAACGGTTCCGGTTCTTCCGGCATGGTTGATTCGATCACCCTGCACCGCGTCGGTGCCGGCGCTTCGACCGACTTCTCGAACGTCTACCTGTACGAGGGCAACACCCGTCTGACCACGGGCCGCTCCGTCAACAGCTCGACGAACGACGTCACCTTCAACAGCCTCGGTCTCAACCTCACCGCCGGCCAGACCCGCACCTTGTGGGTCGCCGCGACGATGTCGAGCACGGCTGGCGCGGGTAACGTGAACGCGTTCCAGGTCACGTCCGTCATGAGCGGCACGGCCAACGCGGTCGGTCTCCCGATCCAGGGCAACACTATGACCAACGCTTCGGCGACGGTCGGTGTTATCACGATCTCCAAGACGGGCTCGCTCACCAACCCGAAAGTCGGGCAGATGAACGTCAAGCTCGCCGAGTTCCAGCTCTCCGCTGGTTCCGCCGAAGACCTCGACATCAAGCGCATCACGCTCTTCCAGAGCGGCAACATCTCCCGCTCGAACCTGACCAACCTCAGGCTCCGCGCTGGCGGCGTTGACGTCGCATCCGCGGCTTCCGTGGATGAGAAGGATCGCGTGACCTTCGTCCTCACGGGCACCACCCTCCTCGAAAAGGGCAACACCCGCACGTACGAAGTCTGGGGCGACATCGGTGGCGGCGCCCGCTCGGCCGACACCATCAAGCTCGCCACGGAAGAGGACACGGACGTCTGGGCCGCTGGCCGCACGTTCGGCTACGGAGCTTCTGTCGTCCGCACGGCGTACGACAACAGCTCCAATGACGGCACGGACGCGTCTTGGACCACCGTCGAAGGCGGTCAGATCACGATCACCTTCAACGGCCCGGCCGCAGCCGACATTGCGACCAACGGCAAGGACAAGCAAGTCTTGAACTTCACCCTCGCCTCCCAGTCCAACGTCGAAGTCCGCAACCTCCGCCTCAGGATCACTGCCACGGGCATTGATGCCGCCGGCGGTCTCTACAACAGCACGGACTCCGTTGCGAACTACACCGACATCAAGGTGATTGATACCGCTTCCAGCGTGATCATCGCCGGCCCGAAGGATGTCGACAACTCGAACGACACGACGCAGAACCTCGTGTACACCGACGTGTTCACGCTCTCCGCCGGCCAGACGCGCACCTTCAAGGTGACGCTGGACGTCGCGAACCAGTCTGCGCTCGACAGCGACAGCGTGCGTGTCGACCTCGTGGCCTTCGGCTCGAGCGACATCCGCAACCTCGACAACTCGACCTACGTCGACGCGTCGACGATTGTTCCGTCCTCGACCATCTCCGGTAACGCGATGACCGTCCGCACTCCGTCCCTGACGGTTTCGACGGCTTCGACCCCGGTCGCTCAGACCTTCATCCAGGGCAGCCAGAACGTCGCGCTCGCCGGTGTCAGCCTCAAGGCTGGCCAGGCCGCCGATGTCAAGGTGACCGCGATGACCGTCCAGATGCGCGTCGACTCGGACAACAACGCTGGCTTCTTCAACGGTTGTGAAAACAACGCTGATACCGGCGCGACCGACAAGTTCGCGACTGACATCTTGCTCTCGGCCAAGCTCATGAACGGCGCCACCCAGGTGGGCGACATCAAGAGCCCGACCTCGTCGACAGCAAACTGCACCACGTCGGACGGCGGTCTCCTCCAGTTCACCAACTTGAACCTCACGGTTCCTGCTGGCCAGACCATCACGTTGAGTGTCGTTGGTACGCTCGCTGGTTCGATCTCGAACCTGAACGACACCATCGACTTCACCGTCGCGAGCGCCGCTGTTACCGCCCAGGATATGGACGGCAACACGATCACGCCGTCGGGTTCCTCGAACTCGGCCGACATGATCATCTCCTCGAGCGGCTCGATGACGATTGTGCTCGCACCGGATGACACCGAATCCGAAGCCGGTCTGGTCCTCGGCGGCACGACTGCCGTCCTCGCCAAGTACCGCTTTACGGCGCAGGCAGAAGACTTGAACGTGACGCGCTTGACCTTCTTGGCTGAGAATATCGGCTCGCCGATCGATACGCTGAGCCTCTACGACGGCGCGGCGCTTGTCGCTGGACCCACTTCGCTTGGAGGGAACGGCGTCGCTACCTTCTCCAACATCAGCTTCCTTGTTCCGAAGAATACGTCGAAGACCCTCACACTCAAAGGGGGATTGAATAACGTTGGCCCATCCGGCGCGGCGAGTGGTTCAACGATCATCCTCTACCTGTGTGATGATAACTCTACGTGTCCAGGGACAGGCGAGTTTGAAGCGCGCGGCACCTCGGTCGGTTCACAGACGCTTTTGACTGACTTTAATAGTGTCGGCATCGACGATAGCTTCCTGAGCCGCGAAAAGATCATCCGCAAAACGAAGCCGACGGTGACGAGTGTCGCGCTGCCGACCTCGACCCTGTCGAATGGCACGCAGGTTATCTCGCGCTTCACCATCACGGCGGATGCAGCTCAGCAGGTCTCGTTCAAGTCCGCCGCCTTCGAGCTCAACCTGAACAACGTCAGCGGATCAGCTCTCCGCGTCACATCGCCTGCGATTCGCGAAGTGGGCCAGGGCTCCGACCTCTCGGCCTCGACCACGGCTGCAGTCTTGAACTGCTCCGGTTCCGCCGTCTGCAGCTTCCCTATGACGCTCTCGAACGAGCAAACCATCGCCGCCGGCACGTCCAAGACGTACGAACTTCGCGCGACGATCGCAGGGGCCGATGCTTCGGGTGAGTCGATCAGCACCAAGCTGCTCGGCGACACCGCGCAGGTCACAGGCGAACTCGACACGATTGCCGGTATCAATGCGAATAACGGAATCCAGGACTTCGACGGCGCTGACAATAGCGGTCCGTTCAACTTCATCTGGTCTGATAATTCCGCCATTCCGCACAGCGATACTACGGGCTCCAACTTTGGAGCAGACGAGGTGGGTTCGAACGACTGGACGAACGGCCGCTTCGTCAAGCTCCTCCCGTCCGACGCCCAGACCATGACCCGCTCGTAAGAGCCCGTCCTCGTCCTCGTCAGCGTCTCCTTGGAGATCTGAACGCAAAAACCCCTCTCCGCAAGGAGAGGGGTTTGCGGTTTATCAGAGTATCCGCCCGGCATCTTTGCTTTCATTTCCCCTTCGGCTACACTGGGAAAACCATGAATCGGCCGTTTCTCAAAAACCTTAGGAAAGATTGGAAAAAAACAGCCGGCGGCGTGCTTGCCGCCGTGCTTCTCTTCGTTTCGTTTGGGCCACCGATACTGGCGGCCGAACCGAACGATCCTCTCTACAAGAACCAGGCTTATTTGGAAGCGATCGGTATGCCTGCCGCTTGGGATTTTGCCAAGGGTTCGCCAACGGTTCGTGTCGCCGTTTTGGATACGGGCGTCGATCTTTCGCATCCGGACCTGAAGGACCGCCTTTGGACGAACAAGAAAGAGATCCCGGATGACGGTATCGACAACGATAGAAACGGCTACGTCGACGACGTGCATGGCTGGGATTTCATCGGCAACGACAACGATCCGAATCCCGATTTGAACGATCCGACGCAGGTGGAAGGGATCCATCACGGTACGCTCGTGAGTGGCATCATCGGCGCGGCGGGCAACAATAGCGAAGGCGTCGCGGGCGTCAACTGGAACATCGAGATGATGCCGCTGCGTGTCCTTGATAGCGCAGGTTCCGGCCGCACGAGCGCGGTTGAAGCGGCGATCCGGTACGCGATCGCGCAGAAAGCCAAGGTCATCAATTTGAGCTTCAGCGGCTCCGGATACAGCGACTCCTTAGCCGAAACGTTGCGGGCAGCCTATCGCACCGGCATCGTGATCGTGGCCGCCGCCGGCAATGAAGGCGATACGGAGCGGGGCGGCAATCTCAACGTGCATCCGGAATATCCCGTCTGCTACCGCAGCGCGTCGGGCGATCCGATCTTGATCGGCGTGTCTTCCCTCGACGCGCAAGGCCGGCACTCGAGCTTTTCGAGCTATGGCTCGGATTGCATCACGGTATCCGCGCCGGGCGAAAATATCACGACGACGCAAGTCTATCGATTCGGGCCAAAAGGTTTCGAGAAACCCTACGGCAACGGCTGGTCTGGTTCTTCCTTAGCCGCGCCGCTCGTCTCCGGCCTGGCGGCGCTTCTCCTTTCGATCAATCCCGCCCTGACCCCCGCCGAGGTCCGCACGATGATCACGGCCCATGCGCAGAACATCGATGCGATCAATGGCGGCTTCGGCGGCCAGCTCGGCGCCGGTCAAATTGATGCCGCCGCTTCCGTCCTGGCCGTCGTGACCGAATTGCTCGGCGTTCCCGCCCAGGATGCGCCGTCGGAAGGCGTGCCGGCTCCGCTTCCGGTCGGAGGGGAGTTGGTGAAATCCGCCGCCTTCCCGGCTGTCTATTACAAGGCGCGGGATGGTAAGCGCTACGTCTTTCCAAACACGAAAACCTACGCCACGTGGTTCGCCACGTTCGCGCAAGTCAAAACGATCACGTCCGCCCAGCTGGCGAGCTTGCCTCTTGGCGGTTCGATCACGTATCGGCCGGGAACGCGCTTACTGAAGCTTCAGACCCGACCTGAGGTCTATGCCGTCAGCAAAGGCGGCGTTTTGCGGCACATCGCTTCTGAGCACGTCGCTCAGGATCTTTTCGGCCCGGGCTGGCGCCTCCTCGTCGACGATTTGCCGGATGCCTTCTTCGCCGGGTATCGCGTCGGTCCGATGATTGTGAAGCCGGAGGACTACGATCTTTCGTCTGAACGAAATTCGGCCACGACCATCGAAGCCGACCGCAATCTTCGCGCATAAGCGGCCTGTCGCGCGGGGCGTGTTATGTGCCTTTTAGGCGGCTTTCCAAACCCTACAACCCCCCGTATACTGGGGCCAGACTAAGCATCTCCTGTTTTTTATGGCGGAAAAGCGCCTTTCGGTTGTCACGGGCGGAGCCGGTTTTATCGGTTCCCATCTGTGCGAGCGCCTCTTGGCCGACGGCCAGCGGGTGATCTGTATCGACAATTTCATCACGTCCGACGTCTCGAACATCGAATCGATGCTCAAGAACCCGGATTTTGAATTCATCAAGCTCGATATCAACGAGCCGTTCGATCTGGAAACGTTTCCGGAGCTCGCGCGTTTCAAGCTGAACGTGCTCGGCGTGCAGGACGTCTATCATTTGGCGTGTCCGACCTCCGCCAAAAAATTCGACAGCCTTCGCATCCAGACCTACCTGGCCAACTCGGTCGGCATGCGCAATGTCCTCGACATGGCCGTCAAATACAAGTCGCGCTTGCTGCACGCCTCGACGGCGGTCGTCTACGGCCCGCGCCACGCCGACGGCTCCAGGTTCAAGGAAACCGATCTCGGCACGACGAATCACGCGTCGCCTCGCGCCTGCTACGATGAAGGGAAGCGCTTCGCGGAAACCGCCTGCTTCACCTACGCCTCCGTCTTTGGCCTCGACATACGCATCGCCCGCATTTTCCGGACCTACGGTCCGCGTCAGCGCCTGAACGATGGCGAGATGATGCCGGATTTCGTGCTCGACGCCCTCGAAGGCCGCGATCTCGTGATCTATGGCGAAGAAAATTTCAGCACTGCACTCGTGTACGTCACTGATCTGGTCGACGGCTTGCTGCGTTTGATGCAGGCAAGCAAGAATCCCGGACCGGTCAACTTCGGCGGCGACGAGGATCTGAAGCTTGCGGACGTCGCGGGCAAGGTCATTGCCATGACGAGTTCAAGCTCGCAAGTGAAATTCGAAGCGCCGCTCCTGTTCATGACGCCACTCGGCTTGCCGGACACGCGCAAAGCCGTCGACGAGCTCGGCTGGATCCCACTCGTCCGCCTCGATGACAGCCTGAAACGCACGATCGAATACACGCTCGTTACCAAGGGGCTTGCGAAGCATTTGTAGCATGGAAAAACGCATCATCGTCATTCCCGCCTTTCGTGAAGAACAGGCGATCGGCGAGGTCGTGCGCGGCGCGCTGCGTGTCGCCGACCTCGTCTTGGTCGTGGATGACGGTTCCGACGACCGAACCGCCGAGGTCGCCGCCTCGGCTGGCGCGACCGTCGTGCGCCACGCGGTCAACCGCGGTTTGGGAGGCGCGCTCGGCACCGGTCTCGCGGGCGCTTTGCGCCTCGGCGCCGATGCCATCGTTACGATGGACGCCGACGGCCAGCATCGCCCGGAAGATGGGAAGCGCGCCTTCGAACGGCTGGCGGAAGGCGACGTCGATTTCGTGATCGGCTCGCGCATGCTGGAAGGCAAGGGGAATATGCCGTTCGCGCGCCGCGCCGCCCAGTTCACGGGCAATGCCCTGACGTACGCGCTTTTCCGCAAGTGGGTGACCGACAGCCAGAGCGGCCTTCGCGGCCTGACGCGCCAGGCTGCCGAGCGCATCGAGGTCCGCTCTTCGCGCATGGAAGTCTCCTCGGAGTTCATCAAGGAAATTGTCGACAAGAACTTGCGCCTGGCCGAAATCCCGATCGAAGCCGTGTACACGGAGTACTCCCTGTCGAAAGGGCAAAGCTTCGCCGTCGGCGTCGAAACGGCGCTCAAGCTCATTTGGCGCCGCTTTCTCGATTGACTATGAGCGTCATCCAGGTCCTCCTCCTTATCTTCGCCGTCTTCGGCTTCGCCGCGGCCGTTTCGAAGTACCGGCGCGGCGGCATCGCGTTCCGCCAGCTGGTCCTTTGGGTGTTTCTCTGGCTCGCCGTCGCGGTCGTCGTCCTGTGGCCGAACGCGGCTTCGCTTGTCGCGCATCGCCTCGGCGTTGGGCGCGGCACCGACGTCGTCGTCTACCTCGCGATGATGGCCGTTTTTTACCTTTTGTTCAGGGTGCTCGCGCGCCTTGAGGATCATGAACGCCATCTCACACAGCTTGCCCGCGAACTCGCGCTCAAGGATCTAGAAAAGCCGCATGAGCGCTCCTAAGACCGCTATCATCGTCGTCTCGTGGAACCACGGGCGATTTTTGTCGGACTGTTTTCGCGCGGTCGAACGTGCCGGCATCGCGCCCGGTTCGGCGACGTTGATGATCGTCGACAACGCTTCTCCGGACGGAAGCGGGGACTTCATCGCCCGCGAGCTTTTAGCGCCGGATCAAAAAAAAACGAAAGACGGATTCCCGTGCGTCTTCTTCAAAAATGCCGACAACCTCGGTTTTTCTGGCGGCAACAATCAGGCGATGCGCAAAGCGCTGGAAGAAGGCTACGACTATTTCTATCTTCTTAATCCGGACACGGAAGCGCAGCCCGGTTTTTTGGACGCGGCCATCCGTGCGATGGAATCCGACGCGAAGATCGGAATCGTGCAAAGTTTTTTGCGCTTGCACCCGAAGACCGACCTGGTTAATTCCTACGGCAACGAAATCCATTTTCTCGGCTTCGGCTACGCGGGAGGGGAGTCGATGGCGGTGATCGATCCGTCCGTCCAAGCGAAACTCGCGCGGCGTGACATTGCCTATGCGAGCGGTGCGGGCATGTTGATCCGCTCGTCGCTCGTGCGCGAGATTGGCGATCTCGACGAAGAGCTTTTCGCCTATCACGAAGACTTGGAATATTCATGGCGGGCGCGTTTGGCGGGATATCGCGTCCTGTTCGCGCCCGACTCTGTCGTGTTCCACAAATACGAATTTTCGCGCAGCATCAAGAAATATTATTGGATGGAACGCAACCGCCTGATCGTATTGGCGCGTTTGTACCGCTGGCCGACGCTCGTGCTGATCGTGCCCGCGTTTCTGGCGATGGAATTCGGTTTGTGGCTTTTCGCGCTCAAGAGCGGCTGGTGGAAAGAGAAAGCGCGCGCCTACGGCTATTTCTTTTCGAAAGAGCATCGGATCAAGCTGAGCGCGGCGAGGAAGAAAGCGCAGAGCGCGCGGAAAGTGTCGGACCGTACAGCGACGCGGTTCTTCACGGGCCGCATCCTTTTTCAGCAGATGCAGCCGACGCTCCTCACCCGCGTGGCCAACCCACTCTTCGCCGCGTACTGGGCGCTCGTCCGGCTGATCCTTTGGTGGTAGCACACCTATGAAAGTCGCCGTCGTCGTTTCGACATTTCCACCATATCCTGGCGGCATGGGCAATGCGGCGGCGGCCCATGCCGAAGCGCTGCGGCGTGCCGGGCATGAGGTCGCCGTGCTCGCACCCGGGCGCGTCCTGCGGCCGCTTTTTCGGATCGGCAATGCGGCCTGTGTGCCTGAGTTGTGGTGGAAGCTCCGAGGTTTCGATGCTGTCGTGCTGGAGTATCCATTCTTCGGCGGCGCTGAGTGGGTCTGGCTTTGGAAAATAACGTTCGGTCGCATCTCACGCCTCGCTGTTTTTTATCACATGGACGCGGTCGGCACGGGCCTCTTGGCCTGGATCTTCCGCGCGTACCGGGCGCTTTTCTTGAAACCGATTCTCAACAGCGCCGACGTTGTCATGGTGTCGAGCAAAGAGTATCTCGCGTCTTCGCAAGCCGCGTTTTTAAAAAACGATCCTCGCATCCGCGAAACCCCTTTCGGCGTCGATACGGCATTTTTCGCGCCGGGCGGAGAAAAGAAAAACGCGATTCTCTTCGTCGGCGGTCTCGATGCCGCGCATTACTTCAAAGGCGTGCCCGTGCTGATCGAAGCTTTCTCTAGGATCGCCGCGTTGCCCTTCGAACTGTGGATCGTCGGCGACGGCGACCTGCGCGCCTCCTATGAAACGCTGGCCGCCAAAACCGGCTTCGGCGGCCACATGCGTTTCTTCGGCCGCGTCACGGACGAGAAGCTCCGCGAGCTGTATCGCGGCGCCCGCATGCACGTCCTCCCCTCCGTCGATCGTTCCGAAGCCTTCGGCCTCGTGACCTTGGCCGCCATGGCAAGCGGCGTGCCGTCGATCGTCTCCGATCTGCCGGGCGTCCGCAGCCTCGTCGAAGACGGAACGACCGGCCTCGTGGTGAAACCGTCTAATCCGGAGGCGCTTGCCGATGCACTGCGCGCGCTCGCGTCCGATCCCGCCCGCGCCGAAATGATGGGGCGTGCCGCGCGTGAACGCGCCGAGCGTTTGTACACCTCGGAGATTACGGATCTTGCCGTTGTCGCGGCGGTGCGCGGCTGACGTGTGGTCGTCCCCGCGAACGGAGAGGCCCGAAACGTCAACGGCGCGGATTCCGGCTTTCGCTGGAATGACAAAATTGCTATACTTGCGGTGACATGCGTACGTGTTTTATTACAAATTTATATCCGCCCTACGGCCGCGGCGGCGCCGAACGCGTCGTCGAGGAAGAAGCGCGCGCGCTTCGGGCTTTGGGTCATGATGTTTCGATCATTACGGCCTGTCCGGTTCGCGAGGATGGCTCGATCGAGCCGCGCATGACGGTCGAAGACGGCATCCGCGTCTACCGCTTTTTTCCGCTCAACCTTTTCTTCTACGGCGAGATCGGACGTCATGCCGCGCCCGCCCGCCTGCTCTGGCATTTGCGGGACGTGTGGAATGATCATGCGGCTCGGACGGTCGAGGGTCTCTTGAAACGCGAGCGCCCACAGATTGTTCATACGCACAACCTGAAAGGCATCGGGTTTCGGATTCTACGCGTCATCCGCGCGCTCGGCATCCGTCATGTGCACACGCTTCATGACG
>CAYYII010000001.1:0-19440 GCA_964471445.1 uncultured Gammaproteobacteria bacterium | reverse complement strand
ACAACGTGCACAATCGCGTCACTGCCCGCGAGGACGTTCCTGCGCATCAGGAGATATGGGCGGAATACGTCGGTTCGCGCATCGGTTATTTCAAGGGCTACCGCCTCACGATTCACGTCCACTCGCGCGAGGAGATCGAACTCAGCGCGTCCTACGAGTAGCCTACCGGCTGCTCTTTTTCTTTTTGATAGATGTAATCAGGCATTGACAAACTCCATAAAAAGAGTAAAGATCGGAGAGGAGGAAACGATGTCAAAGTCCGTTCTTGGCCTCATTTTGGCGGTGTTCCTGCTGTTCGCCTGCGTGCCGCACTACAAGGTCACGCGGTACGAGCACGTCGAACGCGTCTTCATGAATCGGCCCACGGAATATTCCCTGTACGTGCGTGAAGGAGCGCGCATCAGGGCGGTTACGTTGAGCGTCGTTCGCGAGAACCAGGCTCTGCTGGTGGATGACGTGCCTGCCGGCGACTCCATGTGGGCCATCCATCAGTACAACACGGAAGGATGTACCGGGGACGAGAGCAAGCCGGATTCCTTCCAAATCCATGTGCACTCCCTCAAGGAAATCGGAGGAGGCGCATGGGATAACGGGAAGTTCGGTCGCGGACGTGTCCAAGTCGTCGAGTAGCCCACTGGCTACTCTTTTTCTTTTTCCTGCGTTATCCTTTATCCGTATGCTCTTCAACCTCCTTTCCGATCCGTTGCAGACGTTCGCCTGGATTTTCGCGTTTGTCACGGCGCTGACGTTTCATGAATTCTCGCACGGCCTCGTCGCCAAACTGCAAGGGGATGATACCGCCGAGCGCCTCGGTCGTTTGACGCTCAATCCGATCCCGCACATCGATCCGATCGGTCTCTTGGCGGCGCTTCTCGCGGGCTTCGGGTGGGCCAAGCCCGTGCCGTACAATCCGTACAATCTTCGCAATCAAAAATGGGGCCCGGTTTTGGTGGCCGCGGCGGGGCCGTTTTCGAACCTGCTCCTCTTCGTCGTCACCGGCCTTTTGTATCGCGGACTGGCGATGGCCGGCCTCATGTCCGCCGACAGCGCGCTCGCCGGATTCCTCGGTGCACTCATGGGGGTGAACGTCGTACTCTTCGCTTTCAATCTCATCCCGCTTCCGCCGCTCGACGGCTCCAAGGTGCTGCTGCTCTTCCTCCAACATCCGAAATACCTGAAGACGCGCCTCTGGCTCGAAACGCGCGGACCGACGGCGCTGCTCTTCGCCGTCCTGCTTGATTCGCTGCTCTTGAACGGCTTGATCTTCGGCACGATCGTCCACGGCCTCTCGAACCTCGCATTCCGCGCGCTGGGATTCTGAGATTGATCAAACAGGCAGATTCTGGTAAGAGAGAAACGCGGGCCAAGGCTCGCGTTTCTTCGATGGTTCCCAAGGGAACGATTCCGTCCCGATACGTCGGGGCAAGGAGAGAAAACGATGGCGACCGAAAGTTTGTTCAGCCAGATCGAAAAAGAGGGAGCCGGCGTTGCCGTGCTGCACCAGCTCAAGAAGATTCCGGTGCCGGAGCGCCCGGCCCTGATCGCCGAATGGTGCGCGGCGGCTGGCGCCAAGCATGCGGATGAGGAGGCTCTTCGGTACTACATGTGGCTGTTGCTCGCGATGCGGGAGGCGCACGGAACAAGCGCGGAATTCCGTATCGCCCGCGCGGGTATCGACCTCTACGGGCTATTGCCCGCGTATCATGAGAGCAGAGAATGCATTGACCGAGAAACGTACCAGATGGGCAAGGTCAAGCGTCAGACGCTTTCCGAGCTCAAGAAGCAAATCTTGACCGACATCGCCCTCTGCTGGACGGCGACAAAAGATGACGGCGAAGCCGCGCATCTCTCGGCTGCGCTCCTGCGGATCGCAAAGACGGCTCCGGATCAGCAATCGCTTGACCGCATGCGTCTGGCCCTCCGGGAGGCCTTGGAAAAGCACATCTGTAAAAAAGAGCGCGTGCTCGGCTTCCTGGCGGACGTCGTCCGAGAAGTGAAGAACGACGAGCTCGCCAAGACGCTCTTCGTGGGCGTCATGCGCACGCTCCAGTGTGCGGACTTCGCGCTCCTGCTCCCGCTCTTCGCGACGCTGCCATTTGACACTCTGCTCAGGGGCTATCAAACGTTCGGAGGCGGTACACTGCTGGCTGCGCTCACGCGCGACGCCGAAATGTATCGCGCGATGCACGAAGCGATACGCGAGCTTCATGGCCAGCTGAAGCTTTCTACCGGCCGGATTGAGATCTTCGAACCTGCCTACTGGTCGCAGCCGCCAAGGGTCGAGCTTGCGATCGGAGCGAAGAAGGGGTATTCCACGCCCGGCCAGGAATCCAACGACTTTCATGATGTTGCACATGAGCTGAGAGATCAGGTGCAGGCTTGGCGTGCCGCGAGGCTACTCAAGACGGAAAAGCCGACGCTGTCGAACTGTCCCGTGATCCACCTCAGGGTATACCATCCCGAGATCGCCATGCCCGGCAGAGGCGCGCCTGGTCTCAACGACAGGTACTTCATCCGGGACTTTGTCATCGATTGAGGCGCCTTCTTGACGCCTCCGCGTCCGAATGTTACCGTTCCGCTTGTCGAATTACTCGACCGGGACGGTTTTTCTTTCGGGAAAGGCTGCCTCGGCGATGTAGTGAATATGGTCGCCGATCCTGCATAGCTGCGGAGGAGGTGATACGGAGCACGAAATCCTCGCGGTTTCGTGAGTTGCGTTTTGTAACCATTCTCATGCCTACCATTCATCAATTGATCAAGAACCCGCGCCGTCCGGTGAAGGTGAAGTCCAAGTCGCCGGCGATGCAGTCCGTCAACAACACGATCAAGCGCCGCCGCAAGTTCATGCCGAAAGGCTCCCCGTTTAAGCGCGGCGTCTGCGTGAAGGTCACGACCATGACCCCGAAAAAGCCGAACTCCGCGTTGCGTAAAATCGCCCGCGTTCGCCTTTCGAACGGCATGGAAGTCACTGCCTATATCCCGGGCGTCGGCCACAACCTCCAGGAGCACTCGATCGTCATGATCCGCGGAGGCCGCGTCAAAGACCTTCCGGGTGTCCGCTATCACATCGTCCGCGGCGTCTACGACACGCAGGGCGTCGCCGACCGCCGCCGCGGCCGCTCGCTCTACGGCAACAAGCGTCCGAAGGTCAAGTCTTAATCAGACGTTGAAATCGAATTTCTATGCGCGGCAAACAAGCCCCCAAGCGTCTGATCAAGCCGGACGCCAAATACCGTTCCGAAACCGTCGCCAAGCTCACCAACTACGTGATGCGCGACGGCAAGAAGTCGACCGCCCAGAAGATCGTCTACGGCGCGCTTGAGATCATCTCGGAGAAGACGAAGAAAGATCCGATCGAAGTCTTCGACGAAGCGCTCAAGAACGTCATGCCGCAGGTCGAAGTCAAATCCCGCCGCGTCGGCGGTGCGAACTACCAGATCCCGATCCCGGTCCGCGGCGAACGCCGCATCATGCTCGGCTTCCGCTGGATCATCGATGCCGCCAACGCCGTGAAGGGCCGCTCGATGTCCGAGAAGCTCGGCAACGAGATCGTCTCCGCCGCCGCCGGCGAAGGCAACGCGGTCAAGAAGAAGATGGACGTCCACCGCATGGCCGAGGCGAACCGCGCCTTCGCGCACTTCGCCCGCTAATCGCGAACTGACATCGCTCTTCTATTATGTCCCGCGAATACCCTCTCGAACGGACGCGCAACATCGGCATCATCGCGCACATCGACGCCGGCAAGACCACCGTTTCCGAACGCGTGCTCTTCTACACCGGTAAGAAGCACAAGATCGGCGAAGTCCATGAAGGCGCGGCCACCATGGACTGGATGGAACAGGAACAGGAGCGCGGCATCACGATTACCGCCGCCGCCACGACCTGCTTTTGGAAAGACCACCGCATCAACCTGATCGACACGCCTGGGCACATCGACTTCACCGTCGAAGTGAAGCGCTCGCTGCGCGTCTTGGACGGCGCCTGCGTCATTTTTGACGGCGTCGCCGGCGTCGAGCCGCAGTCCGAAACCAACTGGCACTACGCGGACGACTACAAAGTTCCGCGCCTCTGCTTCATCAACAAGCTCGACCGTACGGGCGCCGACTTCTACAAGGACCTGAAGTCGATCCATGATCGCCTGACGAAGAACGCCCACCCGACGCAGCTCCCGATCGGCGTCGAAGACGGCTTCAACGGCATCATCGATCTGCTCGAGCGCAAGGCGCATTTCTTCCGCGACGACCTCGGCCAGAAAGTCGACATTGTCGAGATTCCGGAAGAGTACGCGGCCCAGGCCGCCGAATGGCGCGCCAAGCTCGTGGAAGCGATCTGCGAAAACGACGAAGCGTTGCTCAACAAGTACCTCGCCGGCGAAGAAGTCCCGCTCGCGGATCTGAAGCGCGTGCTGCGCCAGGCCGTCATTGACTTCAAGATCGTCCCGGTCCTCTGCGGCTCGGCGCTCAAGAACAAGGGCGTCCAGCTGATGCTCGACTCCGTCGTCGACTACCTGCCGTGCCCGCTCGACGTCCCGCCTCTTCAGGCCCATGAAGTCGACGACGCGACGAAGGAAGTCCTGATCAAGACCGACGACAACGCGCCGTTCACGGCCTTGGCGTTCAAGGTCGCGTCCGATCCGTTCGTCGGCAAGCTCTGCTTCTTCCGCGTCTATTCCGGCACGATCAAGGCCGGCTCGTACGTGCTCAATACCTCGACCGGCGAGCGCGAGCGCCTCGGCCGCATCGTCCGCTTGCACGCCAACGAGCGCGAAGAAGTCGACCAGGTCTACGCCGGCGACATCGCTGCAGGCGTCGGCTTGAAGTCCACCTTCACTGGTCACACGCTCTGCGACGAGAGCCGTCCGGTCCTCCTCGAATCCATCGTCTTCCCCGAACCCGTCATCTCGCTCGCGATCGAGCCGAAGACGAAAGTCGACCAGGAAAAGATGGGTGTCGCGCTCTCGAAACTCGCCGAAGAAGACCCGACCTTCCGCGTCCGCTCCGACGAAGAAACCGCGCAGACGATCATCGCGGGCATGGGCGAGCTCCACTTGGAGATCATCGTCGACCGCATGAAGCGCGAGTTCAAAGTCGAAGCCAACGTCGGCAAGCCGCAAGTCGCGTACAAGGAAGCGATCCGCGGCGAAGCCGAAGCCGAAGGCAAGTACATCAAGCAGTCCGGCGGCCGCGGCCAATACGGCCACTGCTGGCTGCGCGTGAAGCCGAACGAGCGCGGCAAGGGCGTCGAGTTCGTTGAAGAGATCAAGGGCGGCTCGATTCCCAAGGAATTCATCCGTCCGATCGAAAAGGGCGTCGTCGAAACCGCCCAGAAGGGCGTGCTCGCCGGCTATCCGCTCCTCGACGTCATCGCGACCGTCTTCGACGGCTCGTACCACGACGTCGATTCGTCGGAAATCGCCTTCAAGATCGCGGGTTCGATGGCCTTCGTCGACGCTTGTAAAAAGGCCGGCTTGGTCCTCCTCGAACCGATCATGAAAGTCGAGATCCTGATGCCGGAAGCCGCCATGGGCGACATCATCGGCGACATCAACTCGAAGCGCGGCCAGGTTCAGGAAATGCGCGACCGCGGCGCGATCAAAGTGGTCGACGCGATGGTCCCGCTCTCCGAAATGTTCGGCTACGCGACCCAGCTCCGTTCGATCTCCCAAGGACGCGCCTCGTATTCGATGACCTTCGATCACTACGAAGAAGTGCCGAAGAACGTCGAGATGGCGATCCTGGAAGGAAAGAAGAAATAAGTTCTGGGAAAGAACGTCCAGACGCATTGCATCCCGGCGAAAGCCGGGATCTTTGTTTCTTGACACCACGCTCTTGAAAAGAGGTTCGACAAGAAGATGAACGACTCGCCAAGGATTTTTATTAGCTGAAAACGATGCTCCTCGATCGTGCATTCGAGGAGCATCGTTCGCAAAAGAAAAACGGCCGACATGATGATATCGGCCGTTGCTAGAACCAAGAACCTTCGGGTGCCGGACTGAATGGGCGAACGATGATCTCGACAGGCTGGGTGCGCCCGACGTGCTGCTTGGCCATGCGACCGAGAGTCTCTGTCAGCTCTCTCCTGGCTGCGAGCGTGCGATCTGACAGGTCGGTGAGCATGTCGACGACGATGAGTAGCGGCGCGGGTGTCTGGCTTGGCTCAGCACGCCCAGCCTCTCCCCGAAAGGAAACCAAGACGTTCACGGCATTCTTGATCCCGAGAACCTCCACGCCGACACAGGCGCGTCCGATGTCGTGCGCGAGCGCGGGGATACCTCCTGTGACCTTGGCGTCGAGCTTCGGACTATGATTCCAGACGTGAACGAGCAGCATCTTCCCTCCTTGTGATGAGGGGAGTATGCCAATTTCTCTCCAGATGTCAAGCCGGCGCGCGTGAAAGTTGACACCCCCTCGCGTTGCGCTACAGTGGCGCCACCTAACGACCACGCCTATGAAGGAAGAAACGCTCAAACGCCTCCTCTCCCTGATCGAAAAGACGGGAGATCGTTTAGTGATCACCGACCCGTCGGGCGAGCATCCTTACGTCCTCATGGGCCTCGACCACTATGAAAAGCTGGTCGTAGGGGAGTGGAAGCCCGAGGTTTCGAAGCGCGAGCCGACGCCGCCGCAAACGCTGCCGATCTCGACGATTCCTCCCGATAATAAGCCTCCAAAGCGCGAAATTCCGCTCTGGAAGCATACTCCGGCCCCCGAGCCTGGAGCTGCTCCGATGACCACGCCAGCCCCGCGACTGGCTCAGGACCGCCCTCGATTCGACGAAAAACCCCCGGAAACGCGTCCGCAGCCGACCGTACCGCGCCCGATTCCTGCCGCGCCTTCTCGCCCTCCTCAAAATCTGGCTCCGGAGCCCGAGGGAGAGGAGCAGTTCTATCTGGAACCCTTGGAATAGACCGCTGGATGCCTGAAACGCCACGATCTCCTTAAAAGCCGTGCAATACTCCGTCGCATTTAAGGCTAAAGTAAGGACAAATCGTCGCACTTGACCGCTTTTTGACCCTCTGCTACACTCCTCTCCGACACACGTCAACTTTTTTATTTAGTATACGTATGGCTGACACTAAGTTCGATCGCTCCAAGCCGCACGTGAACGTGGGCACCATCGGCCACGTTGACCACGGCAAAACCACCTTGACCGCTGCGATTCTCGCGGTGTCCAAGGCCATGGGCAACACCGCCCAAGATAAGAAAGTCGACGACCTGGACAAGGCTCCGGAGTCGAAGGCTCGCGGTATTACGATTGCCACGGCGCACGTCGAGTACGAAACCGCCGCGCGCCACTACGCGCACGTCGACTGCCCGGGCCACGCCGACTACGTCAAGAACATGATTACCGGTGCCGCCCAGATGGACGGCGCAGTCTTGGTCGTGTCCGCGACGGATGGCCCGATGCCGCAGACCCGCGAGCACATTCTGCTCGCCCGTCAGGTCGGCGTTCCGTCGATCGTCGTCTTCCTCAACAAGTGCGACATGGTCGAAGACAAGGAGCTGATCGACCTCGTCGAAGAGGAAGTCCGTGATTTGCTCAAGAAGTACAACTTCCCGGGCGATACGACTCCGATCATCCGCGGTTCGGCCCTTCAGGCCCTTCAGAACCCGGGCGACGAAACCGCTTCCGGTCCGGTCCGCGAGCTCTTGAACCAGCTCGACGTGTACATCCCGCAGCCGGAACGCGCCGTCGATCTTCCGTTCCTCATGCCGGTTGAAGACGTCTTCTCGATCGAAGGCCGCGGCACGGTCGTCACCGGCCGTATCGAGCGCGGTACGATCAACATCAACGAAGACATCGAAATCGTCGGTCTCGGCGACACCCGCAAGTCGGTCGTCACGGGTATCGAAATGTTCAACAAGCAGCTCGACAAGGGTATGGCTGGCGACAACGCCGGTTTGCTCCTGCGCGGCACCAAGAAGGAAGAAATCGAGCGCGGTATGGTCCTGGCCAAGCCGGGTTCCGTCAAGCCGCACACCGATTTCGAAGCCGAAGTCTACGCCCTCACGAAGGAAGAAGGCGGCCGCCACAAGCCGTTCTTCAAGGGCTACAAGCCTCAGTTCTACATCCGCACGACTGACGTGACGGGCGAGATCGAACTGCCGGCCGGCGTTGAAATGGTCATGCCTGGCGACACGCAGAACGTGGTCATCAAGCTGATCTCCCCGGTCGCTCTCGAAGACAAGATGCGCTTCGCCATCCGCGAAGGCGGAAAAACCGTCGGCGCAGGCGTCGTAGTCAAAATCATCAAGTAAATATGCAGTACCCCGGCCTTCTTTCACGAGGGCCGGGGTTGCCTGCTGAAAACGATCTTTATGGAAAAGAAAACCAAGACTGAAGAAGCTGCCGCCGGCAGCCGCGTCCGCATCAAGATCCGCGCCTACGACCACAAGGTCATCGACCAGTCCACGCGCACGATCATCGAGACGGCGCAGCGCACGGGCGCGTCTGTCAAAGGTCCTGTCCCCCTGCCGACCGAGAAACACAAGTACACCGTCAACCGCTCGACCTTCGTTCACAAGAACGCTCGCGAGCAGTACGAGATGCGCGTGCACAAGCGGCTTATCGACATCATCGATCCGACTCCGAAAACGGTCGAATCGCTGATGAGCCTCAACCTCCCGGCCGGCGTCGACGTCGAAATCAAGATGTAACGTCCCGGTTCGCGTCCGTACGACAACTCAAACTCGCAAAGGAACGGCAGAGAAAGATGGCATGATTTCTGGGTGGCTCTGGCGCCAAAACCTCTGGATGAAGCCTTCGCGAGCGTGAGAGTTCCCGATACAACTCGACTTGTCTCGAACACGCCAAGCCACGCGTACGTGACAGATGCAAGAAGTTTCTTCGCTGATATCCCCCGAACATGTTCGGAAGGATCGGCGCCGGAACTTCTTGTTTCTGTTATTGCGCAGGACGGGGGAGGATCCCAAGCGAAACGGAGACAGGCATCGAACATAATTTAGTGTTCCTCTGCCTTACAAGGAAATATGAAATTCATCATCGGACGAAAACTCGAAATGTCCCAGCGCTACCGCCCCTCGGGCGAAGTGGTGCCGGTGACGCTCGTGAAGGTCGAGCCGTGCGTCATTACGCAGGTCAAGACTTCCGACACGGACGGCTATTCGGCGGTTCAGGTCGGTACGGGTTCCAAGAAGCACCTCGCCAAGCCGCAGGTCGGGCATTTGAAGCCCGTCGCCGAGCACGGCGATCTCGCCACCCTCCGCGAATTCCGCCTCGAATCGGTCGAAGGCATCGCGGTCGGCTCGGTCTGTGATCCTGAAGCCTTCGTCTCCGGTGACGTCATCGACGTCACGGGCCTGTCGAAGGGCAAGGGCTTCCAGGGCGTCGTCAAGCGCCATCACTTCCGCGGCGGTCCGGCGACCCACGGTCACAAGGACAACCTCCGCATGCCGGGTTCGATCGGCGCGGGCGGCCATCAGCACGTGCATCCGGGCCAGCGCATGGCCGGCCGCATGGGCGGCGAGCGCGTGACGGTCAAGAATCTCGAGATCGTGGACGTGAACGCCGAGCTGGGTCTCATCGCCGTCAAAGGCGCGGTCCCGGGCGCGCGCGGCACGACGGTCCTCATCGTCGCTCCGGAAGGCTCCATGAAGTTCATCGCTCCCAAGATGCCGGCCGAAGAGGCGCCGGTCGCGCAGGAAGCGGCTCCCGTTCAGGAGACCGCAACCGTGACTGAATAAAAGTATGTCGAAGATCAAAGTCTACAACATGGACGGCAAGGTCGTGTCCGAACGCGAAATGGCCGCGAAGCCGTTCGACGTGAAGGTCAACGAAGGCCTTGTCCACCTCGCTGCTGAAGCGCAGATGGCCAACAGCCGCACCGCTTCCGCGCACACTAAGACCCGCGGCGAAGTTCGCGGCGGCGGCAAGAAGCCGTGGAAGCAGAAAGGCACCGGCCGCGCCCGTCACGGTTCCATCCGCTCCCCGATCTGGGTTGGCGGCGGCATCACCTTCGGTCCGCGTTCCGACCGCAACTTCTCGAAGAAGATCAACCGCAAGACAAAAAAGGCCGCGCTCGCCATGGCGCTTGCTGACAAGGTTCGCGAGGAAGCCTTCCTCGGCCTCGACGCGTTCCAGATGGAAACCGGCAAGACGAAGGCGATGGCTGGCATGCTCAAAAAGCTTCCGGTCGGCCGCCACGTGCTGCTCGTCCTTCCGAAGTCCGACAAGATGGCCATTCGCGCTTCGCGCAACCTCCAGAACATCTGGACGGTGACCGCCGGCGACCTCAACCTCGTCGACGTCCTCAAGGCCACTACGATCGTCGCCCCGCTCGAGACGATCACCCTCATCGAAAAGGGTTACAGCAACTGATATGGGATTCTTCAACCGCAAGAAAAACGACGAAGGCCAGAAAGCGCCCGCCAAGGCTACGAAGGCTGACAAGCCGAAGGCCGAAGCGAAAGCCGAAGCGCCGAAGCAGGAAGCCGCCATCGCTCCGCGCGAAACCGGCCATGCCTACCGCATCCTTGTTCGCGCCATCGTCACCGAAAAGACCACGCTCCTCGGGAAGCACAACCAGTACGCCTTCGAAGTCGCGATGACGGCCAATAAGCTCGAGATCCGCAAGGCCGTGAAAGCGGTCTACGGCGTCGAGCCCAAGGAGATCCGCGTCATGCGCATCGCCGGCAAGCCGGTTCGCACCCGCGCGGGCAAATCCCGCCGCAGCGCCTGGCGCAAAGCGATCGTGACCCTGAAGAAGGGCGATCGCATCGACTTGTACGCCAGCGCTTAATCCCCGCGTATGCCGATCAAATCCTACCGACCCATCACCTTCGGACGACGCGGCGCTTCTGTCGACGCGTTCGAAGACGTGACCAAAAAAGCTCCGGAGAAGTCGCTGTTGACGCACAAGAAGCGCATCGACGGCCGCAACTCCCAGGGCAAGATCACCGTTCGCCATCGCGGCGGCGGCGCCAAGCGCATGATTCGCTTGGTGGATTTCATGCGCAACAAATACGACGTGCCGGCCAAGGTGGCCGCGATCGAATACGATCCGGGTCGCGGCGGCCGTCTGGCCCTGCTCACCTACTTGGACGGCGTGAAGAGCTACATCCTCGCGCCCGCCAACCTCAAAGTGGGGGAGACGGTCATGTCCTCGCAGAACAAGATCGAGAATAAGAACGGCAACCGCATGCCGCTCAAGCATATCCCGATCGGCCTCACCGTCCACGACATCGAACTCTACGTCGGCAGTGGCGGCAAAATGGTTCGCGGCGCCGGCAACAGCGCCCAACTCATGGCCATCGAAGGCGACATGGCGCAGCTTAAGCTGCCCTCCGGCGAGTACCGCATGGTCTCGAAGGAGTGCGCGGCGACCGTCGGCACCGTCTCGAACCCCGACCACTGGCTCGTCCGTCTCGGCAAGGCCGGCCGTATGCGCCACAAAGGCTTCCGCCCGCGCGTCCGCGGCAAGGTCATGAACCCGGTGGATCACCCGCACGGCGGCGGCGAAGGCAAGAACCCGATCGGCCACAAGCATCCGAAGACGCCATGGGGCAAGCCCGCGCTCGGCGTGAAGACCAGGAAGCACAAGAAGCAGTCGTCCAAATTCATCGTGAAGCGCCGCAAGTAATATGTCCCGATCACTGAAGAAGGGTCCGTTCACGGATCTCAAACTCATCAAAAAACTCTCCAAGGTGCGTCCGGGCGACAAGACCGTCGTGAAGACGTGGTCGCGTTCGTCCGTCATCACCCCGGAGATGGTCGGCTACACGATCGGCGTGCATAACGGACGCCAGCATACGCCGGTCACCGTCGTCGAAAACATGGTCGGACACCGTCTGGGCGAATTCTCCCCGACGCGCAAGTTCCAGCGCCATGGCGGCAAGCTCACCAAGGAAATCGAAGCGGCCAAAGCCGCGACGGCCGCTCCGGCTGCCGCCGCGCCTGCCGGCAAGAAATAATCCCTATGGAAGTCAAAGCCCACACCCGCTATCTCCGCATGTCGTCCCGCAAGGTACGGCTCGTGGTTGATGCTGTCCGCGGGATGGCCGTCGACCCGGCGATCGCGCAGCTGACCTTCATGTCGCGCGCGGCCGCCCGTCCGGTCAAGAAACTCCTCGAATCCGCCGTGGCCAACGCCACCCACAATTTCAAGCTCGATCGCGACGGCTTGTACATCAAGTCCGCGCTCGTGAACCAGGGTCCGACGCTCAAGCGCTGGCGCCCGCGCGCCATGGGTTCGGCCGCGCCGATCCTGAAGCGCACGTGCCACATCACGCTCGTCCTCGAATCGAAGACGGGCCTGAAGAAGGAAGACGCGCATGACCACGACCATGGCGATCATGCTGGTCACGACCACGCTCACGAAGAGAAGCCCAAGAAAGCCGTGAAGAAGCCCGCCGCTAAGAAAGCCGCCGCGAAGAAGAAGTAATATGGGACACAAAGTCAATCCGAAAATCTTCCGCATCGGCACGATCTACAGCTGGGATTCGAAATGGTTCAGCCGCAAGGACTATAAGGCCCATCTTCGCCAGGACGTCGAGATCCGCGAATTCCTCCGCAAGTCGCTGAAGGAAGCCGCTGTCGACAAGATCGAAATCGACCGCGCTCGCAACCAGCTGACGATCACGATTCACTCCGGCAAGCCGGGCTTCGTGATCGGCCGCGGCGGCACCGGCATCGAGGACCTGAAGAAGAAGCTCGCCGACAAGTTTTTCGGCGGCGGCAAGAAAGCCAAGGTCCAGCTCAACATCGTTGAAGTTGCCCGCCCGAGCCTTTCCTCCGCCATCACGGTGCAGAACATGATCGTCGACCTTGAAAAGCGCATGCCGTTCCGCCGCGTGCTCAAGACGACGATCGACCGCGCCCAAAAAGCAGGCGCCCTCGGCGTGAAAGTCATGGTGTCCGGACGCCTGAATGGCGCCGAAATCGCCCGCCGCGAAATGCTCTCGTGGGGCTCGGTCCCGCTTCAAAACCTCCGCGCGGACATCGACTACGCTGCGGATTTCGCCCACACCCTCTTCGGCGCGATCGGCGTCAAAGTTTGGATCTACCGCGGCGAAATCTTCGACAAAGACGGTATCGCCCCGGCCCTTAAGGCCCCGCTCTCGGCTGCGGAACGCGCGCATCGCGACCGCCCGCGCGGCGGCGGCGATCGCCGCCCGTCTCCTCGTCCCGCGTCGTCCGGCTCGGCCCCTCGCGCAGCGGCTCCGAAAAAAGCCGCCGCGTAATCCACCGCTATGTTGATCCCGAAAAAAGTCAAACATCGCAAGTGGCACAAGCTTCGGAGCTCCGGCCTCCAGAAGGCGACCACCAAGCTCTCCCTGAGCTTCGGCGAGTTCGGCCTCAAGGCCCTCACTCCGGCCTGGGTCACCTCGCGCCAGATCGAAGCGGCTCGCCGCACCATGTCGCGCTACATCAAGCGCGGCGGCAAGATCTGGATCCGCATTTTCCCCGACAAGCCTGTCACGACCAAAGGCCTCGAAGTGCCGATGGGCGGCGGCAAAGGCGGTGTCGATCACTACGTCGCGATCGTTCGTCCGGGCACCGTCGTCTTCGAGATGGACGGCGTTCCGGCCGAATCAGCGCGCGAAGCCATGCGCCTCGCGGCCCATAAGATGCCGTTCCGCTCGCGATTCATCACCAAGCACGACTAATTCCGCGCTATGAAGCTGAAAGAACTCAAGGACAAGCCTCTCGCGGAGCTGGAAAAGCTGCTTCGTGAACAACGCGAGCATCTGCGAGCCACGCGCTTCGCGATCGCCGCGTCCCAAGAGAGCAACGTCCGCAAAGTCCGCGGCGCTCGCAAGACGATTGCCCGGATCCTGACCCTCCTCAAAAAGGAGGCCGGTAAATAAGCAGACGTATGACCACGAAACAGAACAACCGCCGCGAGCTCGTCGGCATCGTCGTCTCCGACAAGATGCAGAAGACGATCGTCGTCAACGTCGACTCCGTGAAGACGCATGCCAAATACGGCAAGCAGTACGTCATGTCGACGCGCTTTAAAGTGCACGACGAGAAGAACGAATACAAAGTCGGCGACAAAGTCGCCTTCGAAGAATGCCGCCCGTACTCGCGCGATAAGCGCTGGCGCGTGATCGGCAAAGCCGCCTAACCCACGCGTTATGGTCCAACATCGTGCAATGCTGAAGGTCGCCGACAACACCGGCGCCAAGAAGCTCCAAGTCATTCGCGTGCTCGGCGGCTATAAGAAGCGCTACGCCGTGCTTGGCGACATCGTGACGTGCGCCGTCAAGGAAGCCGTCCCTCACGGGATGGTCAAGAAAGGCGACGTCGTCCACGCGGTCCTGACGCGCATCCACAAGGAAACCCGCCGCAAGGACGGCTCCTACGTGCGCTTCGACGACAATGCCGCCGTTATCATCGATAAGGAAAGCAAGGAACCGAAGGGCACGCGCATCTTCGGACCCGTCGCCCGCGAGCTTCGCGCCATGGGCTACGGCAAGATCATCTCCTTGGCTCCCGAAGTCGTCTGATCCCCATCATATGAAGATCAAAAAAGGCGACAACGTGATGGTCATGGCGGGCAAAGACCGCGGCAAGACCGGCAAGGTCATCCAAGTCTTCCCCGTGGAAGGCAAGGTCGTAGTCGAGGGCGTCAACGTGACGTTCAAGCACGCCAAGACCCGCAAGCAGGGCGAGAAAGGCCAGAAGATCGAGTTCAACGGTCCGGTCAACGCTTCAAACGTCATGCTGATCGACGCCAAGTCCGGCAAGCCGACCCGTATCGGCTACAAGGTCATGGAAGACGGACGCAAGGTCCGCGTGGCGAAGAAAAGCGGCGAAACGATCGAGTAATATGCTTCGCGAAATTTACGACAAAAAAGTGGCTCCGGAGTTGATGACCAAGTTCAGCTACAAGAACCGCATGGCGGTTCCCAAACTGAAGCTGGTTTCGGTCAACGTCGGCATGTCCACCAACCTCCTCAAGGATCCCAAGATCCCGGAGACCGTCGAATCGACGCTCACCCGCATCACCGGCCAGAAGCCGGTCAAGACGCTGGCGAAGAAGTCGATCGCGAGCTTCAAGATCCGCGAGGGCCAGCACATCGGCATGAAAGTCACGCTGCGCGGCGAACGGATGTGGCACTTCCTCGAGAAGCTGATCCACGTCACGATGCCTCGCATCCGCGACTTCCGCGGCATCTCCCCGAAACTCGTCGACAAGCAGGGTAACCTCTCGATCGGCTTCAAGGAGTACATCGCGTTCCCGGAGATCCGCTCCGACGAGATCGAGCGCTTGCACGGCGTGCAGGTGACCGTCTCCTCCACGGCCAAAACCCGTGCAGAGGGCCTGGAATTGTTCAAACTTCTCGGCTTTCCCTTCCACGGCTAAGGCCACCCTCCTATGGCAACAGCAAATCAAATCGCCAAGTCCAATCGCAAGCCGAAGTTCTCGTCCCGCATCGTCCGCCGCTGCTGGCGCTGCGGTCGCCGCCATGGCTACATGCGCGACTTCGACCTGTGCCGCATCTGCTTCCGCGAACTCGCCAACCGCGGCGAGATTCCGGGCATCAAGAAAGCTAGCTGGTAACCTATGATGACTGATCCCATCGCTGACATGCTCACCCGGCTGCGCAACGCGGCCATGGTGCGCAAACAGGACGTCGTCCTCCCGCTCTCGCGGATGAAGTTTGAGATCGCGAAAATCCTCGAGAAGGAAGGCTATGTCACCGCCGTCGAAAAAACGGACGCTCATCACGGACAACTCAAGCTCAAGGTCCGCTACGACGAGAACGGCCCCGTGATCCGCGACATCAAGCGCATCTCGAAGCCCGGACTCCGCGTCTACGCGACGAAAACCGAGCTGACCCGCGTCTTGAACGGCCAGGGTATTGCGATCGTTTCAACCTCCGCCGGCCTCATGACCAACAAGGAAGCGCGCAAGCGCGGCCTCGGCGGCGAGGTCGTGTGCGAAGTGTACTGATCCTCCGACTATGTCCCGCATCGGTAAAAAACCCATCCAGGTCCCTGCTGGCGTCGATGTCGCAATTTCCGAAACGGAAGTCCGCGTCAAAGGCCCGAAAGGCGAACTGAAGCTCGCTATCCATCCGCACGTGCGCCTCGAGCGCGCGGGCGATGTCTTGACGGTCGCCGTCAGGAGCGAGGAGAACAAGAAGGATCGCGCCCTCTGGGGCCTCTTCAACCGCTTGGTCGCCAACATGATCGTCGGCGTCACCAAAGGCTATGAGAAGAGCCTCGAGTTCGTCGGCGTCGGCTACAAGGTGAACCTCGCCGGCAAAACCGTGAAGATGGACGTCGGCTTCTCCCATGAAGTCGATTTCCCGCTCCCGGCCGGCATCGACGCCAAAGTCGACAAGAACACCCTGACGCTCTCCGGCATCGACAAGCAGCTCGTCGGAGAAACCGCCGCGCGCATCCGCCGCATCCGCAAGCCGGAGCCGTACAAGGGCAAGGGCATCAAGTACGTCGACGAAGTCATCCGCCGCAAGGCGGGTAAGTCGGCCAAGGCCGGCGCCAAGTAATCGACGCCTATGAAATCCACCAGCCAAAAGAAAAACGAGACCCGCACCCGCCGCCGCGCGCGCATCCGCGCCCGTGTCACCGGTACGGCGGCTCGTCCGCGCCTCGCGGTCTTCCGCAGCGCCAAGCACGTCTACGCGCAGCTCATCGATGACGCCGCCGGCAAGACGCTCGTCGCCTCGACGGACGCGAAGTCGAAGAAGGCCGCCAAAGCTGAAGGCATGGAAGCGAAGATCGCGTCGGCGCATGCCGTCGGCCAGGATCTCGCCGAGAAAGCCAAGAAGGCCGGCATCACGACTGTCGTCTTCGATCGCGGAGGCTACGCCTACCACGGCCGCATCAAGGCTCTCGCCGACGGCGCTCGCGCCGGAGGCCTCCAATTCTAACCGGAACTATGGAGAACACCACCGCACAACCCGCAGCTCCGGCGACCCCGCCGGCCGAGAACCGCGCTCCGCAGCGCGGCGGCTTCGGCGGAGGCCGAGGCGGAGACCGCCGCGGTCCGCCGCGCGGCCGCCGTCCGGAAGAGCCGAAGGAATTCGACCAGCGCATCCTCTCCCTTGATCGCGTCACTCGCGTCACCAAGGGCGGCAAGCGCATGCGCTTCCGTGCGACCGTCATCATCGGCGACCACAAAGGCCGCGTCGGGTACGGCGTGGCGAAAGCCGCGGACGTTTCGGCCGCGGTCAACAAGGCCGTCACCCAGGCCAAGAAGCGCCTCATGACGATCCCGCTCGTCAACGAAACCATCCCGCATCAGGTCGAAGCTAAGTTCGGCGCTTCCAAAGTGCTGATGAAGCCCGCCCCGAAAGGTACCGGCGTCAAAGCCGGCGGCGCCATGCGCGTCGTGATGGAACTCGCCGGCGTGCCGAACATCATCGGCAAGCTGCTTGGAGGCAAGAACAAGATCAACAACACCAAAGCCACGATCGACGCCCTGCAGCAGCTTCGCTTGAAGAAAGTGGTCGTCAACAACGCCTGATATGTTGAAACTCCACTCCCTCAAGCCCAACAAGGGCGCGAAGACCTCGACCCGCCGCCTCGGCCGCGGTCCCGGTTCCGGCCGCGGTAAGACCTCCGGTAAAGGTACCAAGGGTCAGAAAGCTCGCACGGGCGGCCGCAACAAGCTGCGCCTCATGGGCATGAAGATGATCATCCGCCGCATTCCGAAGCTGCGCGGCTTCAAGAGCCAGTACGCCAAAGACGGCACGATCACGCTGCATGACCTCGTGAAAGCGTTTCCCCAGGGCGGCATCGTCACGCGCGCGGAACTCGCGAAGCGCGGCGTCATCACGGATACCCGCGCGCCTCTCAAGGTCGTCGGAGCCGTTGAATTGTCGCGCAAGCTGACGCTCAAGGGCCTCAAAGTTTCGACCGGCGCCAAAGCCGCGATCGAAAAGGCCGGCGGTTCGGTTGCCTAAGCTTCCGCCGCTGCGGTAGACTGCCACACATATGTGGGCCAAATTCTCGCACATCTGGAAACAGAAGGATCTTCGCACCAGCCTGCTTAAAGTGCTCGGTCTCCTGGTCGTCTTTCGCGTCGCCGCCCACATCCCGATCCCGGGTGTCGACCTGGCCAACCTCCGTGCCTTTTTCCAGTCCAATCAGCTGCTCGGCTTGATGAACGTCTTCTCCGGCGGCACCCTGGACAACTTCTCGGTGGTTTCGCTCGGCGTCGGTCCGTACATCACGGCCTCCATCATCCTCCAGCTTTTGGGCATGATCGTGCCCTCCATCGAAGAGCTGCAGAAAGAAGGGGAGCAGGGTCAGCGCAAGATCAATCAGTACACCCGCATCCTCGCGGTCCCGCTCGCGCTGCTCCAGGCCTACGCCATGATCAGCCTGCTCAAGCAGTCTTCAGGCGTCGTGACCGGCCTCGAAAGCTTCCAGCTCCTCGTCACCATGCTGGCCATGGCGGCCGGTACGATGTTCCTGGTCTGGCTCGGCGAGCTGATCGACGCGCAGAAAGTCGGCAACGGCGTCTCGATCTTGATCTTTGCCGGCATCGTCACCAACATGCCGCGCATGATCCAACAGGCCTTGCTGACGTACGATCCGTCCAAGCTGCCGATCTACATCGCCTTCGTCTTGGTGGCGATCCTGACCGTGGCAGGCGTCGTCGTGATTTCGGAAGCGCAGCGGAACATCCCGGTAACCTACGCCAAGCGCGTGGTCGGCAACGGCACGGCGGGAGGCGCCAACACGCACCTGCCGCTCCGCGTCAATATGGCCGGCGTGATCCCGATCATCTTCGCGATCTCGATTGTCCTCTTCCCGCCGATGATCGCGCAGTTCTTCGTGCGGGCGAAGACCGTCTGGTTGGCTGACGCAGCCAACTGGGTGATCTCGGTCTCCCAGAACCAGCTGATCTACGGCGTCTCGTATTTCGTCTTGGTGTTCGCTTTCACCTACTTCTACACCGCGATCGTCTTCAAGCCGGAGCAGATCGCCGAAAATCTGCAGAAGCAGGGCGGCTACGTTCCGGGCATCCGTCCGGGCAAGCCAACGGCCGACTACCTGATGTACGCGGTCAATCGCATTACATTGGCAGGCGCGGCCGCGATCGCGGTCATTGCGATCCTGCCGCTCATCGTCCAGCACTTCCTGACCGGCACGCAGAACATGGTGATCGGTGGCTCGTCGCTTCTCATCATCGTCTCCGTCGTGCTGGAAATCGTCCGTCAGATCGAATCGCAAATGACGATGCGGGAGTACGATTACGACGCAGTAAGATAATGCCGAAAAGAAAAGCCGCCGAGAGGCGGCTTTTTTGACTTCGCCACTCCCTTTTCCTATGCTTTGAATGGTATGCAAAAAATCTTATTGACCGGCGAACCTCGCGTCGGCAAGACAACCCTTTTCCGAAAGCTCATCGCTGCCGCGCCGCACGCGCAGGGCTTTTTGACCGAAGAAGTCCGCAAGGACGATGAGCGGATCGGTTTCAACATCGTTACGGCTTCGGGA